>CADCWO010000104.1 GCA_902806435.1 uncultured Synechococcales cyanobacterium
CTATCAGTGTAGCGATCGCGGCTAAGGATACAGCAAGCCAGCCACGGGCGCAGGCTGCCTGAGTCATTGGTACGGCTGCTGATTCTATTGCTTTGCCTCCAACGACTGGTGGCTGGACTGTTAGCTGTCTGCACTTTACTTTAGAGTAGCCGTCATAGCTGCGATCGCGATCGGGCCTACCGGCTGAGAACTGGGTAGTAATGCCAGCCAGTCAGCGACACTAGCGGGTCGCTGGTCAGCATCCACGGCCATGCCCCAAACTACAGCCTGATTAGTAGCTGGATCAAGTTGAGGTTGTAAGCTACAACGAGGCACAAGCGGCTGTCGTTTTCGCAGAGTCGAGGTAATCGGCACCTGAGCTGTCAATAACGTGTAAAGGGTTGCCGCCAGACCATATATATCTATAGCCGGAGTCCGTTTTACCTTAGGTAGATACTGTTCAACCGGTGCATATCCTTGGGACAATAATCTCGTGTATCTCTGGGTCAGCCCTGCGATAAACTCCCTGGCAATCCCAAAGCCAATTAACACCACCTCCTGAGTATCCTGAAGCAGCATGATGTTTTGAGGCTTAACATCATGATGGAGTAGGCCATTTTGATGCACTACCTTTAAGGCTGCACCAACCTGCCGAATATAGTAGATTGCGGTTTCTTCTGGTAATGGAGATGACAGGACAAGCCTATCTAAGGATTGCCCCTGAATATACTCCATCACCATATAGGGCAATCCATCTTCACTGAAAATATCACTCACTCGAACAATATTAGGGTGAATACACAACGCTAGTCTTCTCGCTTCCTCCTGAAATTTTTGCTGCAGTTGCCGAAATTTTGGGTGCTGGCACCAAGATTCCTCAATCGTTTTAATCGCTACAACTTGATTCAAGGCGTGGTGCGTGGCTTGAAACGTAACTCCAAAGCCGCCTCGTCCTAACTCCCGCTCTAGAGTGTACTTACCCTCCTGTAATGTCTTGCCAATTAACTTCATGTGTTTGCTTGGCGCATCACCCTGTACCCCCAAAGTGCTCGCTCAGGTAAATCAAATCTTACAGGTTTTGCCAGCTTTCAGTGTACAAAGGCTATGATAGGCAGCCAACAGAGCTAAAGGAAGATAGGCGATGCCCTGGTTTGTCAAAATTGAGCGAGGTCTGGTCGATAAAGCCACGTTTGACCAACACGTACCGGCTCACAAAACCTACGTAGAGCAGTTGATTGAGTTAGGCCATCAAGCCCGGACAGGTTATTGGGCTGAGCAAAGGGGCGGTATGATGATATTCACCGCCGTTTCCATAGAAGCGGCTGAAGCAATTATTGCCGCAGACCCCTTGATCAAGCATGGTTGTGTAGATTATGACCTACACGAATGGCGGATTGTTGTGGAGTAAAATTTTGGTCGTAGGTTATTAGAGGTGCTGCTCAAGACGGCATGACAGGCTGCTTGACCGGAGCATGGGTGTACTCAGCAACAATTTGCCGGAACTGTTCACCCTCAATCGTTTCTTGCTCCAAGAGAATTTCTACTAGTTTGTCGACTAGCAATCGATTTTCGCGGATCAGCTTGCGGGCCTGCTCATAACCGTGCAAGGCAATTTGGCGGACTTGGTGATCAATTTTCACAGCCAGGTCTTCTGAGTATTCAGAACGTGGGGATAAGTCCCGGCCTAGAAACACCTCACTCTCTGAAGAGCTTTCTAAAGCGATGTGGCCAAGATCAGACATTCCATAGCGCGTTACCATCTCCCGGGCTAAGTTGGTCAAAGCCCGCAGGTCACTACTGGCACCCACCGTGACTTCCGCATCACCAAATATTTCTACCTCAGCAGCGCGTCCACCTAGGGCGATCGTAATTCGATCTAGCAACCAGGCGCGGGTGTACAAACCACTGTCGATTAAATCTTCACTATGCACTTGCTGGGCAAATCCGCCCACACCGCCAGAACGGGGGATAATCGTTACCTTATTTAACGGGTCAGAGTTTTTCAGCAACGTCATCAGTAGCGCATGGCCAACTTCATGGTAAGCAATCAGCCACTTCTTCTTGCTGTCGAGCAAAGGGGTGAGGGTAAGACCAATTGTTACCCGGTCAATCGCATCGTCAATTTCTAGGGGAGTGATTGCTTCTTTGCGTCGCCGTGCCGTCAGAATTGCCGCTTCATTCAGCAGGTTGGCAAGCTCAGCACCAGAAAACCCTGGGGTGCGGCGGGCGATCGCTTCTAAGGAAACTTCCGGCGCTAGCTTTTTCTCGCGGGCATGGACGTCTAAGATCCCCAAGCGGCCTTTATAGGTCGGTAGATCAATAATGACCTGCCGATCAAAGCGGCCAGGACGTAGCAGGGCAGAGTCAAGCACATCGGGGCGGTTGGTGGCCGCAATGATAATGATGCCCGTGTTGCCTTCAAACCCATCCATCTCGGTGAGCAACTGGTTCAAGGTCTGCTCTCGCTCGTCATTACCACCCCCAATTCCTGCACCGCGCTGCCGCCCTACAGCGTCAATCTCATCAATGAAGATAATGCAGGGGGCGTTGTCTTTCGCTTTTTTGAATAGGTCCCGTACTCTAGAGGCACCTACGCCCACAAACATCTCTACGAACTCAGAGCCGGAGATGCTGAAGAAGGGCACCCCTGCTTCTCCGGCAATCGCTTTAGCAAGCAGGGTCTTGCCGGTGCCTGGTGGTCCAACTAGCAGCGCACCTTTAGGAATCTTTGCTCCGACAGCCGTAAAGCGCTCTGGCTTCTTCAAGAAGGTGACGACTTCTTGGAGTTCTTCCTTGGCTTCTTCAATTCCGGCCACATCATCGAACATCACCCCAGTCTTTGCTTCCATTTGAAACCGGGCTTTCGACTTGCCAAAGTTTAAGACTTGCCCTGGCCCACCGGGGGCATTTCCAGCACGCCGGAGGATTAGTAAGAGCCCAGTGATGATGAAAAAGCCCAATAGGATATTGAACAATAGACCGGTGATTGCATCATCACCACTCGTCCGGACGATGTCCGTCTCAACTTTATTTTTTCGTAGCGTCTCGATCAGCTCAGGATTGCGCTCAAACAACTCAACTTCATAAGGTGCTTCTTTACTCTTTTGATCAGCAAGCTTGACCTTAGCTAAGTGTTGATCCTCATAAAGATCAACCTTAACCACTTGCCCTGATTGCAACTTTTCCCAAAGCTGACCGTATGTAAGCGTCTGCTTCTCTGCCTGGGCTAGTCCAGGAGCTGCTTGTGAGATGGCAAGACCAATCACCATTGCAGATAAACGCCTGAGCAATGCTTTATTCCAAGAAGCTTTCATCACCTGGATTATCCCTTGCTGTTATCGTGACTCAACATTTTCAAAAAACTGACAAGCAAATTTGAAAACGCTTCTAAAGACTAGTGTAACCTCACCCGCTTAGTCCTTAGTTTTCCCAAAGTTGAGCGATTAAATGGATCAACGACTATTTTGAAGTCGTGGCACAAGAAACCCTGTAGTTTAGGCTCTTTAGAAAGCAGTAATACATCCTTAACAAGCTATAATAGTAGTACATTTGTACTATATCTATAGTCAGTAGTTCAAGCTTAGATTCTTATACACTGCTTGACGGGATGTTTTCTCTGCCCCCAGCATCAATAGTGCCTGTAGTAGATAGTAGTCTGCTTCGTTAAGGCCGAGAGTAAAAGCATCTTACCGATCTTGAGCCTTCTGGCAAGCTCTAGCGTTGCTGACTAAGCACTAAGTACTTGTCTAGAGAAGAGGTACTTTATTGAGAATGTCTGCTGTAGCAGTTGGCATTAATTCTGAGGATAAAATTTATGTCTCTTAACATCGTTTCTCTAACTGGCCGCGTTGGTTTCGATCCTGAAGTCCGTTACTTCGAGAAGGGTATCGTGAAAGCTGCTGCTAATTTAGCAGTTGACGAGTACAGCAGCGGGGAAAGGAAGACCCATTGGATTCCTGTAGAGTTTTGGGGTAAAACAGCAGAGACCGTTGCTCACTATGTGCACAGAGGCAAACTTATTGGAGTGCAAGGAAGTCTCAAAGCAGATACATGGACTGACAATCAGGGAAAGCTTCATAAGCGTCTGTACGTCAGGGCTGAAAGGGTTGAACTTCTAAGCTCCCCCAATGGAGACAGTTCAATTGAGACGGAAGCTAAATTTCCTAAAACTGAATTGGTAGATGCCAAGTTCTAGAATATTGTTTTAATGGTGCTGAGCCATTGGTGAGATACGTGAACTAGAAAAGACACTACTCACACTCATCATAAAAAGCGGAAATCGGTGGTAGTTGTGTGGTCGAAGAGAAGGTTCTCAGCTTTAACTTAGGCTACTGTTGTAAATTGGCACAAATTAGATTAGGAAGAAATTCTTCTGTGCAACTATGGTTCAGTACACATTCGCTCAAGCTCCAGAAGTTATTCTCACTGTCCCAGGTAAAAATTCAGCCAAAGCGCGTGACAAGGCGATGGACCAACTGGTCGAACTCATGGATGCAGGCAAGTTACCGACTGATCTGTCAGAGGGCTTTAGCTCTAAAGAACTTATTGAGGTGAAAGAGCTAGAAACCATTACTAATGCTGACGAAGACGTTGTTACCCAGGCCGTGCAAGTTCTCAATGGCCTTGCCACTTCGAAGCTAAAGGTGCAGGAGTTACGTACGGAAGCCCTGCAAATTCGCGATCAAATTGACATTTTGTTCAGTGATCAGCCGGTAACTGAAGAGGAGATTGCACAACTTAAGGAAGGCTTTAAAGTGCTAAAAGCATTTGCTCAGGCTGATTTACGCTACCGAGAGGCTAGATCCCAAGCTGATAAGGCCCGTGCTGTGCTAGATGATGCCCTGCGATCGCCTAATCCTCAACTCAAGCCGGAAGAAGCCTAGCAAGTAGCTTCTTGTCCTGCTTTACAGTGCCGCGCTAAATATTGGTTCGGTGCCCGGTCAGGATAGAGGCCTGCAACCCCAACAAGCTACGTAAAAGTTGCTTGCAATAAGGCTTCCAAGCGCTCGCAGAACCTCTTTGACGCTAATCTAGGTATCGAGAGGCTTAGAGTGGTAGAGCTTCTAGTTCTTAAAATACAACGAACTTTTCCCGACACAGCCTAGTTTAAACTTGAAAAGATTGCACTTGTATTCAAAGCGTTATGACAACTCGACGGATTGCAGAGCTCTTGCGAAGTGGTCAACCGGAGGAAGTAGTAACAGTTCAGGGTTGGGTACGTACCAAGCGTGAACTAAAAGACTTTGCCTTTGCTGAGGTGAATGACGGTTCATGCTTAGCCAACTTACAAGTTGTAATCAATCCAGACTTGCAAAACTATGCAGAAGTTGCAAGGAAGCTAAATACAGGTGCCTCTGTGGAAGTGGCCGGGGTGTTAGTCCCTTCCCTTGGGAGAGGCCAGCGGATTGAGTTAAAAGCACAGTCAATTATTGTTTGGGGTGAAGCAGATCCAGAAACCTATCCGCTGCAAAAGAAACGTCACTCTTTTGAATTTCTACGCACGATTGGACACTTGCGATCGCGTACTAATACCCTAAGTGCCGTATTCCGAGTGCGTAATGCCTGTGCCAACGCCATCCACCAGTTTTTCCAGCAGCGAGGATTTTTGTGGATACACACACCGATCATCACCACCAGTGATTGTGAAGGGGCAGGGGAATTGTTTAACGTTACCAGCCTAGACCTAAAGCAAGTTCCTTTCACGAAAGAGCAAGTTGACTACAGCAAAGACTTTTTTGGTAGACCCACCTACTTAACTGTCAGCGGCCAAATGGAAGCGGAAATAATGGCGATGGCCTTTGGTAATGTCTATACCTTTGGTCCCACCTTCCGGGCAGAGAACTCCAACACCTCGCGGCACCTGGCTGAGTTCTGGATGGTAGAGCCAGAGATGGCTTTTTGTGATTTAGAAGGTGATATGGATTTAGCGGAGGCTTTCCTGAAGCATATCTTTCAGACAGTTCTGGAATCTTGCCCAGAAGATATGGAGTTCTTCAACCAGCGGATCGACCAATCAGTTTTAGAGACAGCCCACAACATCATTGACCATCAGTTTGAGCGGCTGACTTATACAGAGGCGGTAGCTCAACTGGAAAAAGCCAATCGCCGGTTTGAATTTCCCGTTCAATGGGGGCTGGATTTGCAATCAGAGCACGAGCGTTATCTAGCGGAAGAACTGTTTAAGAAGCCCGTGATTGTTACCAACTATCCCACCGAGATTAAAGCCTTCTACATGCGTCTGAGTGAGGATGGCAAAACAGTCCGGGCAATGGATGTGCTAGCACCTAAGATTGGGGAAATTATTGGTGGTTCCCAACGGGAGGAGCGTCTAGATATTCTAGAGCAACGAATACGCACCGCAGGTCTAGACCCTAAAGATTACTGGTGGTATCTGGACCTCAGACGCTATGGTACCGTACCCCATGCCGGTTTTGGCTTGGGATTTGAACGTCTGGTTCAGTTTATGACTGGCATGAGCAATATCCGTGATGTCATTCCTTTTCCTCGTACCCCTTTGAGCGCAGAGCTTTGAGCGATTTAAATAATGCTACTTCGCGCCGGTGCAGTTTCCATGGGTTGAAATTGCCTGCTAGGCATTTTGTATAGGATTATGCCTTCGGAAAATTTCAACTATGGGAGGATGTAGCGGATTTATCTCACATTGGTACGGAGTAAAATTTATGACGCCTGATGAGCTTTCACAGCAGTATAAAGTGGGAGAAAGGGACTTCCAGGATGCCCAGCTGAATCAAGCAGAGCTCAGTCATGCCAACCTCGCCAGAGCTGATCTGAGTCACGCCTACCTTAACCATGCCGATCTCCGTCATGCAGACCTAAGTGATACAGATTTGAGCCACGCTTACCTAAGTCAGGCAGACTTAACAGGTGCCAACCTTAGTGAAGCAAACTTGACAGGGGCAAATCTTAGTTGGGCGGAGTTGCCGGATGCAAATTTAAGTGAGACAGACCTCACAGATACAAAGCGGCGAGGTGCAGCCATGCCAAATGATATAACCGATGAGTAGTTATTCTCTAACTGTGACAGTTCTCTATCTGAGTCAATCACAGAACCAGAAGATGTCCTGATCGCTGTGACAGTTGAGTGGGTGGATGGTACGATCCATCTGCCCGAACTATCGATCAGGACAACAAGATCAACCAACCAGCACCAGCAGCCGTGAATCCTAAAGCCAAACAAAACAACAGAACCATGATTTTTCGCCCTCTTAGTAAGGATTCATAAGAGCCAGGAGGGGGAGGATCAATCTGGCTCTTTATTGTTCTTCTATATATCAAAGCTACGTGACCTATACAGGTTTGGCAGTGTGAAAAAGTCATAAAAGGTCAGAACTTCTGGCTATTGAGTAACGCGACAGCTTACTTTGATCTTTAGGAGGAACAGTGGCGTTTCCGAAGTGGTGCGAAGCACAATTAAGCCACGCCTGCAATCTTTGAAACTTTGGTAGAACACTGCTATCCTGGAGAACTTGTTATAGAGCTATGAAGCAGCGCTTCCTAGATGCGATAGCTTGAGCTGTTTGTTGGGTGCCTGTAGGGCTTTTGCTAGTTCGCGGGCAGTGGGGAAAATATGGCAGCAATCCTCAAAGACCTTTCATCACAATTCGTCTCACACCCAGATTTTTCGCTGCAAGAATCAGTAATCATTGGTCGTAGTTCAAGTTGCCAGCTTCGCTATCCTAGTAATTCACCCTCCGTTTCTCGCCACCATGCCCGAATTTTTCCGTTAGGGAGTAGCTGGGCGATTGAAGACTTAGGCAGCCGCAACGGTACCTTCGTTAATCAGCAGCCGGTGAAGGACCGAGTTCTCTTAGAGCCCGACAGCAAAATTATGCTGGGTTGGGGAGGACCCGAACTGTTATTTACGACGGCAACCGCTAATCACAATACCAGAACCGCATCAATGGTTCACTCGTCAGGTCATACTTCCCCGTTCTCACATACCGTGCTCTTTCCCTTTGCCTCCGTGCGTCAAGATATTTTGGAGGGAGGCTATCTTTTACCTGTTGGCACCACAGCCATTTCTGGCGTGTTGATCGCGTTGGCAAACAACACCCAAAATGTCTCACTAGCTCAGCTCACTTTTAGTCTGCTCGCTTGCACTCTGGGGTGTCTCGGCTTTTATCAGCTTTGTAACCGCCGAAAACCGCTGCCGTTTGTCTTCTTGATTTTGTTTGGGATGGCAGTAGCTGCCTATGGGTTGATATCGCTACATCGCTCAACCTGCACTGCCACTAGCCGGGAGCTGTGGTGTAGTGAAGCCTTTACATCAATTGTCGCGGAAGAGTTGTTTAAGAGCATCCCGATTTTAATTTGCCTATTTGTCGACGGATGGTTCACTGGCCTATGGCGTAAACGCCTACAAATTGAGGAACCTTTAGATGGGATTCTAATCGCTGGTGCTTCAGCTACGGGCCTCCGCTTGGGTCAAGCAATCTCCACTTCCCTGGGGCTAACCGAATTCAATTTAGATTTATTCTTCATTTTGCTGGGGTTAGGCCCGATTGCCTACAGCAGTCTGCTGGGCTACTGTGCCGGGCTATTTGCACCCTATGCCCGCAAGCTGGCACACCGGCGGCAAAAGTTAGCCCTGCTACTCTATGGCTATGCCGGCGCATTAGGACTAAAGGCAATGAAGTTCGGTATTGACAGCTTGCCAGAAATGGGTGGATGGCTAGTTGTCTCGATGGGTCTAACCATAAGCTATACCCTCCTCTGTGGATACATTCTGTATGCTTATATTCTTAAGGCTAAGAAGCTTTCAGAACGAATTGCCCGCTCTCGAGCAATCCAGACAAAATAAGTTACCAAGCATGGCTCAGTTGAGGGGCCAAAACCAGCGGAGATAAATTGATAGCATTGCCTCTCCCCAAAAGGTTACAAAGACTGCTCCTAGGGCAAGGAAGGGCCCAAAAGGTACTGGTTGCCGTCGATCTATCCAGCCTAAACCAATCGCTGCCCCACCAACTACCGCTCCAACAGCACAGGCTAGTAGAGCTGCTAGGAGCAAATATTGCCATCCTAACCAGGCGCCAATCATTGCCGCGAGTTTAGCATCACCCCCCCCCATCGCTGGCTGACCCAGGGCAAGGGTGCCAACACAACTCATAATGTCAAACATCCAAATACCCAGCACCGCGCCAAGGATCCCCATAGCTAGCTGATGAGCGGGGCCACTACCTAGATTGAATGACCCAGCGATCGCCTGGAATCCTAGGCCTGCGACTAACCCTGTTTGAGTTAATGAGTTGGGAAGCATCATTGTGTCTAGATCAATCAGTGCCAGGGCCAGCAACCAACTAAAAAATACCCAGTAACCAAAGGTTTGTGCAGAGATACTAAATGCCCAGAAGACCAACAGAAAAAGAATGCCAGTAGCAGCTTCCACTAGGGGATAGCGGGCGGAAATTGGAGCAAAACAATAACGACAACGCCCTCGTAACCATAACCAGCCCAACACGGGTATGTTTTCGGAGGCTTGCAACTGGGTGTGACAACGAGGGCACCGGGAAGATGGTAAAACTATAGATAACCCTGCTGGGAGACGATGAATAACAACATTTAGGAAGCTACCCACAGCAGATCCCAGCATGAAAATAATTAAAACTCCCACCAAGGGTATTCCAGTTGTCATGGTTGCCCTTAACCCAGTGCTAAGACATCCTACGATTTCCCTGCTCAGTCACACAGTTAAAGCCAACCTCCTATTGTTTGGCTAGTTTGGGTGAGTAGTTAGACCGCTGTTACCAACTACTACCAGTTAGTCTGAACTTCCGGTTCGAGCACTTCAATCTCTTCAAA
The DNA here is from genome assembly GCA_902806435.1 of uncultured Synechococcales cyanobacterium. Lineage (GTDB taxonomy): Bacteria > Cyanobacteriota > Cyanobacteriia > Thermosynechococcales > Thermosynechococcaceae > CADCWO01. The sequence goes on from CADCWO010000104.1 coordinate 9,799, forward strand.
CGGCACAAAATATTCCCGCGGCAATAATATCGGCTTACCTTTGAAAATAAGTTGCCCACGCTGGCTCGCGTGGTTGATTACCGCTCCGACAGGGCGTCGGGGATTCGTACCATGGTTTTTACGATAGGTACTGTAAATCTCACGCGCTACTGTAATAAACAAGGAGCGTAGCCCAACCATATCTTCATGGCTGCGGCTTGGGTTATTCACCAACTGCTCAGTAACATATGCCACTGTCTTAATACCTAATTTTTTAGTTTGAATCTAATCTATTTGTCGTTGTCCTGCAACCGTATGTTGTTTAGGTAACCCTTAGGCAGTTTCTGTCAGCGCTTGAATCAGGGCTTCTCCCATGGCACGGCAGCCGAGCAGGTTCATCCCTGGAGACATGATATCAGCCGTGCGATCGCCACGATCTAATACTACTTGTACTGCCTGTTCGATTCGTTCTGCAGCCTCGGGCTGATTCAAACCGTAGCGCAGCATCATCGCTGCACTTAAAACCTGCGCCAAAGGATTAGCTTTGTCAGCCCCAGCAATATCTGGAGCAGATCCATGTACGGGCTCAAACACCCCTACTGTCCCCTCTGGGCCCAAGCTGGCTGAAGGTAACATACCAATACTCCCTGTGAGCATTGCCGCAGCATCTGAGAGAATATCACCAAATAGATTTCCGGTAACAATCGTGTCAAACTGCTTCGGCCAGCGCAGCAGTTGCATCGCTGCATTGTCAACATATAGATGAGACAGCTCTACATCCGGGTAGTCCTGAGCCAATTGAGTTATCTGATCACGCCAGAGTTGCGACACTTCTAGAACATTGGCTTTATCAACAGAACACAGTTTGCCCCGACGCTGGCGGGCAGCTTCAAAAGCAACGCGGCCTACCCGCTCAATTTCTACCTCCGTGTAGGCCATTGTGTTCACCCCTCGCTTTTTGCCCAACTCAGTCTCAAAGATGCCCTTCGGCTGCCCGAAGTATATCCCCCCTGTTAGCTCTCGCACCACCATAATATCCACGCCTTCAACCACATCCCGCTTCAGGCTGGACGCATCGATCAGTTGCGGGAAAATTTTAGCCGGGCGCAGGTTGGCAAATAAGTCTAGTCCAGCCCGGAGGCCTAGCAGGCCCTGCTCCGGACGCAGGTGCGCTGGTAGATTATCCCACTGTGGGCCTCCGATCGCTGCCAGCAAGACCGCTTCACTATTGCGGCACAACTCCAAGGTGTCGGCAGGCAGGGGCTCACCCATTGCATCAATGGCTGCACCACCAATCAAGGCGGACTTAAATTCAAAGCTTAAATCAAGCTGTTGTCCAATAACCTGTAGAACCTCTACGGCGATCGCCATGATTTCTGGACCAATGCCGTCACCCGGTAAAGTTGCAATGCGGTAGTGCTGTGCCATGCGATCGCCTTAACGTTAAAATCTCAGCTCCAAAGTTGAAGCTGCTTAGAAGTGCTCACAGGTTATCTATCATACCGGGGAAGCGGACCCGACGGTGAAAGGTTCCTGGTAGAAAATTTTCGGGGGAAGTTTAGCTTATTGCAAACGCTTAAAGGTATGAGAGCAGGACTGCAATTTGCAAGCTTGGGAAGGGTACTCTAAGTCAGCGTAATCTTGCTATCGCAAACCAATGATCAGCAATAAATAGGCTGTCAGGGGCAGGTAACTGCTGGAGTATGGAGGGTTATGGTAAGCAATCCCGACTTTTTGATACAGGAACGCCAAGAGCAGGGTTTGGAGTCCCAGGAGGTACAAAGCCCAGCCGGGGAGTTATACCTTCGATTTCATATCACTTCAGGGTATGAGCTAGCTTTGCGCGCGGCTAGTATCCGGGAAGTCTTGGCGCTTTCACCAGATAGAATCACACCGATTCCTAACACATCCTCTTTACTATTAGGAACGATTAATTTGCGGGGGCAAGCAGTGTGGGTTGCTGACCTAAGCCAATTTCTAGGCCATCTAGAACCTTTAGATACAGAGCGATCGGAGATTCCTGTAATTACCGTTGAAGATCAAGAAGTAGTAGTTGGTCTAGCTGTTGACCAAATTATCGGTATGGGCTGGCTTGAGCTGGATCAAATTCAACCAGCAAATCATATCCCTGATAACATGGCTCCCTTCTTAAAAGGTGGGTGGTTAGTCAATCAAGTAACTAACGATTGGCTGCATTTACTCGATCCAACAACCATTCTTCGCTCGGCACGATGGGCAGCTTAAATGAGCTCTAATCCAGGGCATCTCTAGCCAAATCAGTATTCTTAACAATTAGCTTTAGCAATCAACTCATCCAGAAGCAGGACATACGTACAGGAGTAGGTAGATGGCACCAAGTACCCAATACGCACAAGAATACCAACAAGCAGTTAGTGCATACATGAAAGGGGGCTATCAGGAAGCTGCAGCTATCACTGATCAACTTGTTGAGAACTATCCAGATGACCCCAATCTCCGCCTGCTGCGAGGCCATGTCTACTGCTGCCTCCAACAGTATGAAACTGCCCGTGAACAATATCAAATGGTTTTGGGATTGACCGCTGATCCAGAGGTACTTGAATGTGCAAATCACAGCTTGGCAGATACTGAGCACTTTCGCTTCCAGGGAGCTGCGTCTCCCCAGCAGCCTGACGCCAATCTTGATCAGACCTATCTTGCCGGCGATTTACCAGCAGGCCAACCTCTAAATAACTTCAAAGTACCAGAAGCAGACCTAGCAAATAGATTTGACCCCGCTAGCTATGAACCAATTGCACTTGAGGTTGAAGAGGGTTTTAATCCTGCTCAGGTAGAGCCAGAATTTGTCGATCCCTTTTCCAGTCACTCTAAGCCCTCTTCACAAAGCACTCGAATTTCGCGCACTACTCCTGAGACTGACCTTTTCGCTTTTGTGGAGACACCATCAGAAGGCACGGAGATTAGAAAGGACATCCATTTTTCCCAGGGTAAGCCGGCAGCAGATACGATTGCGTTTGAGCAACCTTTAATTTCAATTGATGAGAAATCTGAGAACAAGTTTGACGACCAAGGCAACAAGGCTAGCCCCGGTGAGGCCAGCTCAAACTTTGAGGAATTTCTGCCTCAACCTGTTGCAATTGATGACTCAGATATCACTCTTTTTATGGCTAAACTATCAATTGATGAGGGTTCAAGCTCAGAGAGTACAGTTAACTCATCCAGTAATGCTCAGGACGCTAGCGTCGGTAATGATTCTGGCTCTGCTAGCACACATGCCCTTACCAATGCTCCAAATGCCTTTGATTTCTCCGATGACCTAGGAAATCTGCCTGATTTTCTTGAGCAACCAGCTACCAACTCTAGCGATGGAGAAGACTTTACTTTTGTCTCACCTGTCTCATTGAGAGAGGATACTTTATCAGGTGACAACACCAGTCAGCCGATCATTCCAAACCAAGAATCCCACCAGGGTATTCCATCACAGCTACAGCATTTCAACTCTAAGAGTCGACAGGTTAACCCTACGCTCACGAATCGAGGAGGGTTCTTTAGCAAAACTTCTTTGAGAACGAAGCAACTGATTACTGCTGGAATGACAGGTTTGGTCTCAGCTGTGGCAGTTGTTGCAGTGAGCCAACTGCCCCAAGCTGAGCAAAAAGGTCCAACGTCTCGACTGACAGATATCGGTTTGGTAGCCTTGGCTGCGGGTGTCGCAGGCGGCATTACAACTTTTGGCTGCGGACAACTGACCACGAAACAAATTAAGCGTACCAGTACCGATCTACAATCCCAGTTCGATGCGGTTGCCCTTGGCAACTTAGGAGCTAAGGCTACGGTGTACTCGCAGGATGAACTTGGAAAACTTGCTGGCAGCTTTAATCAAATGACCCAAACTATTTCATCCATCATCAGTAGCGGTCAACGAAGGGCGGAGGAACAAGAAAAGGGTAAAGAAGAGTTACAGCGTCAAGTGATCCGGTTGCTGGATGACGTTGAGGGAGCTGCACGAGGTGACCTGACGGTTCAAGCCGAGGTGACAGCCGACGTGCTAGGAGCTGTCGCGGACTCCTTTAACCTGACTATTCAAAACTTACAAAAGCTGGTGCAGCAAGTGAAAGTTGCTGCTCAGCAGGTTGGCAAAGGAGCGGCTGAAAATGAAACCTTTGCCCGAGATTTGTCTGTTGATGCGTTGCGTCAGGCGGAGGAGTTAGCCGTAACATTAAACTCCGTTCAGATGATGACCAATGCAATTCAACGGGTTGCAGAGAGCGCACGAGAAGCCGACAAAGTTGCGCGGGAAGCTTCTACCAACGCTCTTAAAGGGGGTGATGCTGTAGCGCAAACCGTTACTGCTATTTTACAAATCCGGGGTACTGTAGCGCAAACAACTCGAAAGGTTAAGCGTTTAGGTGAGTCTACTCAAGAGATTAATAAATTTGTGGGAGTGATTGCACAAATTGCATCCCGAACAAACCTGCTGGCCCTTAACGCCAGTATTGAAGCTGCGCGGGCGGGGGAAGCAGGTCGTGGTTTTGCGACAGTAGCCGACGAGGTTCGCCAGCTTGCGGATCGAGCCGGAAAGTCTTCCAAGGAAATTGAGCAAATTGTTCTGCAAATTCAAAGTGAAACAGGTCAAGTAATGATGGCCATGGAAGAGGGAACCCAGCAGGTAATTGAGGGTACCCGTCTAGCTGAACAAGCCAAGCAATCCCTAGAAGATATTATTCAGGTCTCCAGTCAGATCGATGCTTTAGTCAGCTCGATTACAGCGGCGACTGTAGAGCAGACAGAAACTTCTCGCTCAATGGCTCAAGTCATGCAAACAGTTGAGTTAACAGCCCAGGAAACTTCTCAGGAAGCTCAGCGGGTGTCAAGTTCCCTTGAGCACTTAGTTGGGGTTGCTCAAGCTTTACAAGCCTCTGTAGAACGATTCAAGCTAGAAAGCACAGAAATCAGTTGACAGTACTTTGAGGCTTTACCTCTTTACTAAATTGCGGTCGTTTACAAGTCAATCTCAGTAAGAGAACTCTAGGGGGAGCGGCGATGCAGCCAGAACAACGCATCATGGGCTATTTCATTGAGGAAGCTAAGGAACACCTTACTACCATTGAGCAGGGCTTACTGAATTTGCAAGGCATGCTCGAAGACTCTGAGATGTTGAATGAAATCTTCCGAGCAGCCCACTCTATAAAGGGGGGTGCAGCAATGTTAGGAATCGATAGCATTCAGCAAACTGCCCATGGTTTAGAAGATTACTTTAAGGTCTTGAAAGAACAGCCAACTAAGGTTGATCCAAAACTCGAATCACTGTTCTTTCAGGGGTTCGATATCTTACGAGATCTGTTAGAGCACCTTCAGAATTCCTTTAGCCTTAGCGATCAAGTCGCAGCTGATGCAAAAAATCAAGCTGAACTAGTCTTTGCAGAATTGAAGGCTCATTTAACCGTTTTAGGGAGGCAAAATGGTGCTGAGCTGCCGTTACAATTTGAGCCTTTTCAGGCTGAGCGAGCCACACCTAAGTTCCCTGCCCCTGAAAGAACAATTCTCTCAACGTTTCAAAATAATGTACCGGCTCAATTGCGAGCAATGTTGCAGCTGTTCAAGCAGGCTGACAATCTGGCAACCCGGCAAGAGTTACAAAATATTTGCCAACATTTAGCTCAATCAGGAGCACAACTTCAGTTATCCCGCTGGGAGGTGCTAGCTGAGGTAGCCCGTTTAGCGATCGCGAATTCTCTGAATTCCTATGCGGTCTTAGCCCCAGTTTTGATTAAAGATATTAAAGCAGCCAGTGATCTAGTTTTGGCGGGTCGCGCAGCCGATATTCATCCTAGTCAGCAACTCCAGGCACTCCTGTCAATGCCAGTAACGCCAGCTCTTGCCCCTGAGCGATTCTTAATTGATGAGGATGAATTCTTACTCCAGTCCATCCCAGAGCCTAACCCAGAGCCAGAAGAAGCTCAGTCACAACAAATGGGAAACACCCCCTTGGAGCCAGCTTCATTTTCATTGGCTCTGCCAGCAAACGATTTTGAAGTAGAGACAGCAGCGATTAACGATTTGGCTGACTTTTTTGAAGGAGCCTTACCTGAGCTAGAAACGACTTGGGAAGTAGTAGTAGACGACCCGGATGAGAATAAGAACGGGTCTATCCAGGGCTCCGACGCTGAGCTGTTAAGCCGAGGCATTGAGTATCCTTCTGGCCTTGAAACTCCACCCGTAGCCTCTACTGATTCAGGGAGTGCAGAATTTGCTAGTTTCTTTGATAGTGAACCTGGTAATGAGGCGCCAGATGAGCAGCAGCTGGAGGAGTTTTTTGCAGAACTTACTGCTCCCCCATCAACAGGCACTTGGTTAGAGCTTTGGGAGTCACCGTCAGCAGCTGCAACCTCAGGTGATGATTCTAGCTCTGAGCTACTGAGTGATCAAAGTGCGGCAGTAACTGAAACAGAGCTGGAGCAGCTTTTTAACAGCGAGGAAATGATAAAGAGTGAAGGTGCTGGTGCTGAGGATTTTTGGCTGAATCAGCCTCCAGCAGACTCTCAAAGCCTAGAAGAATTTATCCTAGCCGACCTCACTTCCACACTGCCAGAGGGTGGATTAAACCCACAAGATGCAGAGCCACAGCCTGCGGATTTTCTTGAACTGAGCGATGAACCGGCTGCGATCGCTCATGGTGTGTCGCAACAAAACCCAAGCGCAGATTTGGAAGTGTCCGAGTTTTCCCTAGCAGTCCCCCTGGCAGAGGAGCCTGATTTAGGCATACCAATCATTTCTCAAGCAGAGATGGTTGGGGAGACTTCAGAAGAAACACTTTCTACTGAATCCTTATTCTATACCTTGGCCGAGATAGAGGATATCGATACCGCGAGTGAAAGTACGCCCACAGATTCTTCTGAGGGCGAATTAGCATTTCCAAACAATTCTCTGGAGACTAGGAAGACTGAGATCGAAAGTTTAGTTTCTGACATTGAAAAATTAGAACAATCAGAAGCACTGGACGAGGACGAGTTGACCAACCTTGAGGTTGATCCACCTGACATGAAAATCGAGTTGAAAACAGCTGATACATCAGATAGCTATGACCGTGGAAGTGCTGACGATCAGGAAGAGACAGAAGCACGAGACAGCGAGCAAGACCATCTGCTTCCTGTAGAGCTAGTTGATGATCTACATCAAACTGGTGAGACAACAACCAGTGTTGATGCAGTCACCGATTTATGGGAACTAGAAACGCTACTAGAAGAAATACCTACCATAGCCGCCCCAACCGAGCTGAGCGATGAGACTGGAGATATCCCAACAAAACCACCAAAAGTGGCTACGTCCTCATCGGAGCCCGGTTTGAATGATAATTTTTCAGAATTAGAAGCGCTGCTTGCGCAACCAAGCCCAGTTCCTACTCAACCTCCAGAGACAACCGCTCAAATTCGGCCTAATGTTGAGTTTGGAGATCTAGAAAAGCTACTTGAAGATGCTGAGAAAGGCGTAGGAGGTACGGTTAAGCCCGCCTCAAGAAGCCAGATTCCTCCAGTAAGGCCACAAAAATCCCGCCGCGCAGGGGGCAACTTTGTTGAGCAGACAATGCGAGTTCCGGTTAAGCATCTTGACACCATGGGTAACTTGGTTGGGGAACTGGTGGTAGACCGCAACAGCCTAGAACAAAACCAAGAACGGCTACACCAGTCTTTAGACAATCTGTTGTATCAGGTACAGCGGTTAACGGATAGCAGTCAGCAAATGCAAGACCTCTATGAGCGATCGCTGCTGGAAAGCTCTTTGGTATCAACTCGCCCTAACGCCCAGTCATTATCTACCCATGCCTCTACCAGAGCTGATGCCATGATGGGTCAGGCCAGCCATGCAACCGGTACCCAGTTCGATGCCTTAGAAATGGATCGCTTTACTGGCTTCCATACCCTTTCTCAAGAAATTATTGAACGGATTGTCCGCCTGCGCGAGGCGGCCTCTGATATTGAGTTTACGGTGGAAGAAACTGATCAAGTTACCCGCATGTTCCGGCAGGCAACAACACAACTACAAGAAGGGTTAACCCGCTCCCGGATGATTCCTTTTTCCGAAACCGCTGACCGCTTGCCTCGTGCTGTTCGGGATTTGGCCCTTAAGTGCGGTAAACAGGCCAACCTGAGAATTGAAGGTCGAGAAACCCTAGTTGATAAAGGAATTTCTGAACGACTGTACGATCCCATGACCCACCTCGTGAACAACACTTTAGCCCACGGGATTGAGCTTCCTGAGGTGCGTCAGGCGCTGGGTAAGCCACCTGAGGGGCAAATCACGATCAAAGCCTTTTACCAGGGAAATCAAACAATCATTTCTGTCTCGGACGACGGTGCTGGGATTGACCCAGAACGAGTTAAAGCAAAGGCGATTGAAAAGGCTTTAATTTCTGCGGATGCAGCTGCGAAACTGTCTCAGATTGAGGTCTACAATCTTTTGTTCCACTCTGGCTTTAGTACCAAGGACGAAGCTGATGGCTTGGCTGGGCGAGGGGTTGGGATGGATGTGGTTCGAACTAGTTTGGATGAAATTCGTGGCACCATTACCACTGAATCAGCGGTGGGAAGAGGAACCACGTTTACAATCCGGTTGCCACTCACCCTAAATATCACAAAAGCTCTGTGTTGCGCGAATAATCAAGGCCGGATCGCTTTTCCGCTTGATGGTGTTGAAGATGTAATTGATGTGCTACCTGAGAATATTTTGACTGATGACGTAGAGCATCCTGTAATTGCTTGGCGAAACTTACATATCCCCTGCCATCCTTTATCAAAGCTATTGATACCTCAGCGTGCCCTTGGTCGTAACCTTGGGTACACTAGTAAGCCGGATCATAGCTTAGTGACTGTTATTGTTCTGCGTAGTCAAGGCAATTTCATTGCTGTCCAAGTTGACCAGGTGTTGGGTGAGCAAGAAATCGTGATCAAGCAACTGACAGGACCTGTACCAAAACCAACAGGTGTGGCAGGGGCCACGGTATTAGGTGATGGCCGAGTTATGCCGATTGCTGATGTCTTAGAGCTGATGGATTTAGCAACTGGGAAGTTAGCAGTTAGAGGGACTCTTTGGCATAGCAATACTCCTGTAGAAGCACCATCGTCAAAGACAGAACCGCTGGTTTTAATTGTGGATGACTCAATTACCGTTCGGGAACTGCTTTCAATGACGTTCAAGAAAGTTGGTTATCGGGTCGAGCAGGCACGAGATGGTCAAGAAGCTTGGGAGAAGCTGCGGGCAGGGCTACCGTGTGATTTAGTACTTTGCGATATTGAAATGCCCCGGATGGATGGGCTAGAGTTACTGTCGCGCGTCCAACAAGAGCCAATGCTTAGTGACATCCCAATCGCTATGCTGACTTCTCGAGGAGCTGAGCGCCATCGCCAGATGGCGACTCAACTTGGAGCGAGGGGTTACTTCACCAAACCTTATTTAGAAGAAGCTCTACTGGATGGGGCTCATCGCCTGCTGAATGGGGAGGTTTTGGTTGGTAAGTCATAGAGAGTGATGACAGAAAATACTGTATTTATCTGGTCTCCAGTGGTCTTGGTCTAGAATAAGCTTACTAGCTGGGTAATTTCGAGACGTCTGGACTTTTGGGTGTGATTTCTTCTGATTCGCTGGATTTTGACTTTAAAGCGCTTTTTCCGTTTAAGCTTGACGACTTCCAGCAAGCGGCGATCGCATCCCTAGAAGCCAATCGTTCAGTTGTGGTTTGCGTTCCGACTGGGTCTGGAAAAACTCTGATTGGGGAGTATGCGGTTTACCGCGCTTTAGCACGACAGCGCCGGGTCTTTTACACAACACCCCTCAAGGCCCTGTCTAATCAAAAATTTCGCGACTTTCGCCACCGCTTTGGCGTAGAACAGGTAGGCCTGCTGACTGGTGATATCTCAGTCAACCGAGATGCTCCCGTGTTGGTGATGACGACAGAGATTTTCCGCAACATGTTGTACGGCACGCCGATTGGCGAAGTAGGCACCTCCTTAACTGGCGTTGAGGTTGTGGTCTTGGATGAGTGCCATTACATGAACGATCGCCAGCGGGGCACCGTTTGGGAAGAATCAATTATCTACTGCCCAGCTGAAATTCAATTAGCAGCGCTTTCGGCGACAATTGCCAACAGTCAGCAGTTGACCGATTGGATTAATTTGATCCATGGCCCCACAGACCTCATCTACTCCGAGTTCCGGCCTGTGCCGCTCCGGTTTCACTTTTGTAATCCGAAGGGATTATTTCCCTTGCTCAATTCGGAGCAAACGAGGATCAATCCACGACTACAGCCCCAGAAAAAACACGGTCCCCGGATCAAAGGCAGTCATCGCCGGGACGGACGACCCGATAGCCCTAGTTTGTCTTACGTGATTAGTCAGTTGCAGCAAAGGGATATGCTGCCAGCCATCTACTTTATCTTCAGCCGTCGCGGTTGCAATCAAGCGTTGGCCGAGATAGGGGCGATGAAGCTCGTCAACGAATGGGAAGCCGCGCAGCTAAAAACCCAAATTGATCAATTTATTACCCACCATCCAGAACTGGGTACAGCAGAGGGAATTGCACCGTTGTACCGAGGGGTGGCCGCTCACCATGCTGGACTGTTACCGCTGTGGAAAGGACTGGTAGAGGAATTATTTCAGCAGGGCCTAATCAAAGTTGTCTTTGCCACAGAGACCTTGGCTGCCGGGATTAATATGCCAGCTCGCACAACCATCATCTCCAGCCTTTCGAAGCGAACTGATAGCGGCCACCGGCTTTTAACGCCTTCTGAATTTCTCCAAATGGCAGGTCGAGCCGGGCGGCGGGGCATGGATACTCTAGGTCATGTGGTAACGCTCCAAACCTCCTTTGAAGGAGCTAAAGAAGCTGCCTATCTAGCCACCGCTAGTCCTGATCCTTTGGTGAGCCAGTTTACCCCTAGTTATGGCATGGTGCTGAACTTACTCCAAACCCATACTCTAGACGAGTCTAAGGAGTTGATTGAACGTAGCTTTGGTCAATATCTTGCCACTTTGTACCTCACACCCCAGAGGCAAGCGATCACCGATCTGAGCACTGAGCTTCAGCAAATTCAAGGACGATTGGCAACCGTTGATTTAGCAGACTTAGCCAGCTACCAAAAGTTGCGGGAACGACTCAAAGAAGAACAACGATTGTTGAAGATTTTACAACAGCAAGCAGATGAATTGCTGACCAGTGAACTAGCAATTGCCGCTGCGTTTGCCCTGCCAGGAACCGTGCTCAGTCTTAAAGCCCCTGCCCATCGCTCAACAGAGGGGAATCGCAGCCAACCCGAGGAAGCGATTGCTAGCACGTCTCCTGAGATAGAGCAGTCATTGAAAATTACCAATGGGTACCGGTCGGTATTGCCCGCCGTTATCATCACTAAAGTGCCAGGATCGGGAAAATTTCCTCACCTAATTTGTCTCGGGCAAGATAACCGCTGGTACGTCGTCAACCCGGCGGAAGTTCTTGGCTTACACAATGAATTGCCTAGCTTGTCATGGGCCGAACATCTGGTGCCACCAGCCTTGGTGATGCAACCTGGCCAATCACGTCGGGGCGATCAGGTAACCGCAGCCCTAGCCGAGCAGATCCCTCAGTGTCGGGTTGAGTTAGCGCCAGAGGTATTCATCCAACTCCACCAAGTAGAGGAGCTCGAAGCGCAGTTACAGTCTCATCCTGCCCACCAGTGGAAAAACCCAGCGGCCTTGCTCAAACTTCAACGGCGCGCCGCTTATCTTCAAGAGCAACTCCAAGATCGCCAGACAAAACTCCAACAGCAATCCGGGCATCATTGGCAAGAATTCTTATGCTTAATTGAAATCTTGCAAGGTTTTGGCGGCTTGGATACTCTGACTCCAACTCCACTTGGGCAAGCAATTGCAGCTATTCGGGGAGATAATGAGCTCTGGTTAGGTCTAGCCATGATGTCGGGAGAGCTTGATCACCTAGACCCCCATCAACTGGCAGCGGCCTGTGCTGCCCTTGTTGCGGAAGTATCACGTTCAGAGGGGTGGACCCACTACCCTATCTCGACAGCTGTCGAAGAAGCTCTTGCTAGCCTACGACCTTTGCGGCGGCAACTTTTTCAACTTCAGCACCGACGGGGGGTGGTGTTTCCAATTTGGCTAGAGTACGAATTGACAGGGCTGGTAGAGCAGTGGGCCCTAGGAATTGAGTGGTCAACGCTTTGTACTGGAACTAGCCTAGATGAGGGAGATATTGTGCGGATTCTGCGTCGCGCCCTTGATTTTTTATCGCAACTGCCCTACGTTCCTCACCTATCAAGGGAAGTGCGGCAGAATGCCCATCGGGCCGTGCACCTCATTAATCGCTCTCCGATTAATGAGGTACTTTAGGCTGTACCGGGTACTTACCTAGTGCGAGTTCGATGCGCGATCTATGCCGGAGTGCGGAATTTGCTCAAGGCTTGGTAGCTCTAAACAGTATCCAGCACCATAAACAGTTTTAATATAACGGGGACGGCGAGAATCAGGTTCTAGCTTTGTCCGTAAATGTCTGACGTGAACCCGGATAGTCTCAACATCATCATTTGGCTCGTACCCCCAGACTTCCTTCAGGATTTTGCTAGGAGAGACAGTCTGACCATGCTGTTGTAGCAGGCAGTGAAGTAGTTCAAATTCTAAGTGGGTTAGCTTCACAACTTGATTGAACCAGATCACTTCAAACCGCTCAGGTATCAACGTTAAGGGCCCATAGCTTAAAATTTCACTATGCTTAGCAGCTTGGGGAATGCGGTCAGTTCTACGCAGTAAAGCTCGCACTCGTGCGAGCATCTCTTCGACTTCAAATGGTTTTGTTAGGTAATCATCTGCCCCAGCATTAAAGCCTTCAACTTTATTCGTGGTCTGACTTAAAGCAGTCAGCATCAACACTGGAATATGACTAGTGCGCTGATCTCGACGCAGCCTTTGGCATACAGTCAAGCCATCTACCTTAGGCAACATGACATCCAACATAAGCAGGTCAGGCAATAGTTGCACAGCCAGGGCTTGACCATTAATGCCATCTGCCGACTGGATAACCTCGTATCCTGCCATTTCTAAGTTAATAGCGATTAATTCTGAAATGGCAGGCTCATCTTCAATTACCAGTATCCGGGGCTTCATTCAATGTTTTAGCTACAACAAGAGATAGGCAAAAGCGATTAAGTGAAACACTATGGTGCCTGTAAAGATTATAAGTGTGATCTTAAAATCTTCCTAAAGAACCGGCAAGCTCTCCAGGAATGATCAGGAACGGTAATTGGGTCAATCCCGATGGGATGACAACGGGGTTAACTTGATCACCAAATTGATCCGAAGACTGACTAACAGCCCTCCAAATTCAACAGTAAGCTCGAATTACAAGCTTGCAGTTGAGCTAATGTAACCCAAGCAAGGCGTTGCAATTGCTAAGGCAGCAATGCTAGGACCTAGCAACAGTCGGGATATTACAGAACAGTACGATACGATAGGGAAGTCACTTCACATTTTCTATGGAGCCATCTTCGCTACCGACTGAGGTACTGCTGACCCATCCGCGGAAATCATTAGGAAAGGTTTATTTAGACTGGAACCCGCAGCCAGGGGCATATTTAGACTTTAAAGACCAAACCTACGCTGTTTTAGAGCGCCGCCACCGCTACCAGCTCAAGGCCGGTCGATATCACCTCTCTAAAGTTGCGCTGTACGTTCAAACAGCCCAGCGGCCCGCAGAGCGTAGTTTAATCGATGGGCGCTGGGTTTTAGGAGACGCCAGCTGTCGATTTAATGCTCATTCAGAACTACTCCGGTGTGCGGTTAATCCCTTTGGTCCTTGCGATCGCTGCCATGCCTTTGAGCGAGCAGTAATTGAGGATTAGCCACCAAGTACGTCATTAACACTTAGGTGTACCCCATTCGCAAAGTCCCAGCCTGATTGGGGTCGTTTGCCAGCTAGTTGAACTGTCCGTAGTAGTAATCCGCCTTGACCCGTCGCAATGATCGGTCCAAATGGCTTGACAATGCCTAAAATCTTACCAGGAGGATCAGAATAAAGCTGAACATCCGGCCATTCCGGTTGGAGGGCTTGGAGTTCTGGGGGAAGTTGGCACCAGTAATTGAACCCTAACGGTGCCGTAGCCATAATCTTCAAGGAAGTGCCGTGAAATAAAGTTACGCCGTTGCTAAACCCCCGAATTTGATTATGAAGTTCAACTGCGGAACGCCGCCAATCCAAATCATAGTCCTGCTTATGAACTAGAGGAGCATAAGTTGCCTCAGCATCATCTTGAGGAGTGGGCTGTAGTGCTTGTTGCTCCAACTGTAGCAAGGTTTCGATTAACAACTCTGCGCCTTGATTGGCCAGAGTTGTAGCTACCTGTTGATAGCTATCTAGCAGCCCAATTGAGAGATGAGACTTGAGAAGGATGGCGCCGGTATCCATACCAGCATCCATCAGCATTGTGGTTACTCCCGTTACCGTCTCGCCATGATAAAGTGCCCACTGAATCGGTGCCGCCCCGCGATACTTGGGCAGAATTGAACCATGGCAATTAATACACCCCAAGCGGGGCATATCTAAAATTTCCTGGGAAAGAATTTGCCCATAGGCAACAACCACGAACACATCAGCATTAAGCGATCGCAGTTGGGCTAAATTTTCAGAATCTTTTTTGAGATTTGGTGGTTGCCAAACTGGCAGATGATAGCTTGTCGCTGCCGCTTTTATGGCAGCCGGTGTCACTTGGTTACCTCGGCCTCGGCGTCGATCTGGCTGAGTGACAACGCCCAATACGTCAAATTTAGGATGGCTAACTAGGTGTCGAAAGCTTGGTAAAGCAAACTCAGGTGTACCAAAAAAAACTACCTTCATGCAGCACTTTAGACAGTTCTCTGCCCTGTAGACAAAAGAAGCTACCCATCGCATAGGACAATGTTACATACAACCAGATGGATAAGCTCTAAGGATATTGTACAGAGCCTATTTGAGAAGATAGTTAATTATGCAAAACCTCAGCCAAAATTCCTGCTGGCTCTAGTTTCCCCAATTTTGTTCATGCTACGCAAAAATGAACTTGACCAATCTCAACTGAATCCAGCCAGCGATCGCCCATGAATTCAACAGGTAATTCTGTCAACAGCTAGGCAAGTGATTGTGGTGGGCTGCTCGTCCATAGCAATACCCTTTTTGAACTAATGAAGGCAGTAGTTGAGTTATCTAAGTTCCTTAGTTTAGGGCCAGTCAATTGCTCGCAGGAAGGGAGTTAGCATGACAATCGCGTAACCAGATGCGAATAGCCTCAGCTATGCTGCCCTCACTACTATCTTGAGGGGGCGAAGGGGGGTGCCCGGCTGGATAGGGACCAACCATAGAATACATGAGCGCTAAGCGCCAGCCGTCATCAGTTTGCGTCAAAAATAGCCAGTGATAGAGTTGGAGATTTGCGAGCTTGCCGCCATGATAGTTACGTTCCAGCGTGGTGATAAACACTTGATGCGGATCACCCGGTTCTGGAGGTGTCTCTGAAATTGTTGCCCGTTGACCAGCACCCAAAGGAAGCGGTTCAAAGTCTGGGCGGCTGGCAACCAGCATGTAGCTGTTGGAAAGCCGAAAGCGTTGATAAACCCGATTGGTGTAGCTAGGTAAATCCCTCACCAGTAGGCTTGCCAGTATTTCCGCACTGCTAGGGCAACTAGAGCGCTTAGTAGGAGGTATTTTTTGAGACAGTAAAGGTTCAACAAGCGGAGGAACCTTAGCCTCAGCAACAGTCCCGCTAGCCAGACTCAACAAAATACTGCTGGATAAAAGGTAGTCCCATCGACACCGCTCCATCATATAGCTGCCTCAACCTGACAAAGCGGTGGTGAGTTCCTGGCAAATCTGTTCAAATATAATGCCAGGATCGGTAGCAGTTGTAATCGGACGGCCAATCACTAAGTAATCAGCTCCGGCATTGATTGCAGCCGATGGAGTTAGCGATCGCTGCTGGTCTCCTGATCGTGATCCCGTAGGTCGCACTCCCGGACACACTAGTAAAAAATTTTCTCCACACACTTGCCGTAGTTGGGCCACTTCCTGCGGAGAACAGACTGCTCCCTTCAGGCCGCTGGCCTGCGCCAGCAGTGCCATCTGGAGGGCATATTCCGGCAACTCCAACGGGATTTTTAGATCAAAGGCCAACTCCCGCGATGAGAGGCTGGTAAGGACAGTAATTGCAAGTAGGGTGGGCGGTGTCAATTTCACCTGCTCTGCTTCTGCCTGGACCGCCACCTGCGCTGCCTGTAACGCTGATTTCCCAGCTGTGGCGTGAAGAGTTAGTAGATCAACACCGTAGCGGGCTGCAGCGCGACAAGCCCCCGCTACCGTATTCGGAATATCATGCAGTTTTAAGTCCAGGAAAATTCGCTTCTGGCGGGACTTGAGGATGTCCAAAATCGCCGGACCGCTGCTGACAAAGAGTTCTAAACCAACTTTCCAGAAAGTTACCTGGGGGAGTTGATCCATTAGGGCGATCGCCGCTGCCTGCGTCGCCACATCCAAAGGCACAATGATCCGCTCCGCCGGAGACAGTTGGCCAGAATTCAACTGAGTGGATGTCACAAGATGATTAAAGTATTTGGTTATCCAGATCTTAATCCCAGCCGCCCAGCTTAAGCTGAGGCCACGAAGCGGACAAACTTTTTCTTACCCACCTGAAGGACCTTACCTTCCAGCTCAGCTATGGACTCAAAACTGAGATCTACTTGGTCCACCCGTTGCCCATCAAGCTTCACCGCACCTCCTTGAATTTGTCGTCGCGCTTCACTACTGCTCTGGCATAAACCACTGGCACTGATCAGGTAAAACAACTTGGCTGGAAACTGCACCTGTGAGAGAGAAAACTGGGGAACGGTACTGGAGGCTTCATCTTGATTACCACCTATCACTAGGTTTATGGCAGTCTGTTGCGCTTGCTGGGCAACTGCTTCCCCGTAGTATTGGCGCACGACTTCAAAGGCCAATAACTTCTGGCGATCGCGCGGGGCGACTGGCAACTGGTCCAGAGGTAGATCAGTCAGTAGCTCAAAGTACTGCATCAACACAGAGTCAGGAGTTTTCTCTAACTTTGAGTACATAGTCAGCGGATCTTCTGCCAAGCCAACGTAGTTATTGAGGGACTTAGACATCTTCTGCACCCCATCGGTTCCCAGCAAAATTGGCACCAACAGACCAAACTGGGGTGGTTGTTGGAAATATCGCTGCAGGTCGCGACCGGCGGCAATATTGAACTTTTGATCTGTCGCTCCCAATTCCACATCTGCCTGTACGGCAACAGAATCGTACCCCTGCATCAGCGGGTAGAGAAACTCGTGCAGGTAAACCGGCTCACCTTTTTCATAGCGTTCCGCAAAGCCTTCTTTGGCCAGCATCTGCCCCACAGTCATTGTCGCTAGCAGTTCGGAAATTTTGCTCAGATCCAACTGAGCCAACCACTCCGAGTTGTAGCGCACTTCTAATCTGCCAGGGGTATCGAAGTCCAAAATAGGCTGTAGCTGCTCGAGATAAGTACGGGCATTTTCAGCTACCTCCGCATCTGTTAACTGGCGGCGCACCTCAGATTTTCCAGTCGGATCACCAATTCGCGCTGTAAAGTCACCAATGATTAACACAGCAGTATGTCCAACATCTTGGAAAGCACGGAGCTTTCGAATTGGAATACTATGGCCTAAGTGGATTTGCGCTCCTGTCGGGTCAATCCCAAACTTGATCCGCAGGGGTTGAGTGGCTTGCATCAAGCGCTGGGCAAAGTTTTCCTGAGAATCAATAGACTCAGAATTGTTTGGGAATATTTCACTCACACCCCGCCGTAATACTGAAGGAATGGTATCCATTAACTAACAACTACTTAAGTCTGTGACTGTTACAGCTACTGCTACAACAAGATTTAGTGAGAAGCTACTCAAATTTGATTGGGTGACGGCTCACTACTCCATCGCAGGCGTGGTAGCCAGAATATTATAATTGCAAGAATATTTTTAGGTAGGTTAGCTAACGCCCTCGGCCTGATTTTCTGAAACCGCTGAATTGTGTGTAATGTTGTAGGCTTGTGATGCCGTAGGGCTAAGCATAGACAATCACAACTGGCTCCTTTGCCGCTTCTGACATTATTTCAAGGCAATTAGTTAGGCCAAGCGTACTCTAGTTCAGCTTTTTGAGGAGTTGTTGTGTCATCTAACAGTGTCAGTCACAAGCATTCTGGTTCAGAACCTTTGCCGTTTGTCCAATCCGTCGGCAAGATCGCCGGGACAACCATGCTGGGAGCGACAATGCTGGCTAGCGCCGCGATCGCTGGTGGTCTAGTTGGGTTAGCGATTAGCTTTCGCAACTTGCCAGACGTTCGTTCCTTGCGCGGCTACGTGCCCAGCGAAACCACGCATATCTATGATATCAAAGGCAAACTCCTAGCCAGCGTTCATGATGAAGCAAACCGGGAAGTTGTACCTTTAAATAAAATTTCTCCGCAGTTGAAGCGGGCAGTGTTAGCGATTGAAGATAGCAATTTTTATCAACACCACGGAATCAACCCGGTAGGAATTGTCCGGGCCTCCATTGTGAACTTTACTGAGGGTAAAACCGTTGAAGGTGGCTCCACGCTCACGATGCAGTTGGTGAAAAACCTGTTTTTATCTCCAGAGCGCGCCCTGAGCCGCAAGGCAGTTGAGGCAGTCTTAGCAATCCGCCTAGAGCAAATCTTCAATAAAGACGCGATCTTGGAGATGTACCTGAATCAGGTGTATTGGGGGCATAACACCTACGGCGTAGAAACTGCAGCCCAGAGCTATTTTGATAAATCTGCGTCACAGTTGAACCTGGCTGAGGCGGCAATGCTAGCTGGTATCATTCAGGCTCCAGAGAGCTTTAGCCCCTTCATCAATCTTGAGCTTGCTAAGCAGCAACAGGGTTTGGTCCTCAATCGGATGGAGCAATTACGATGGATCACCCCAGAGGAAAGCCAGGCCGCTCGAAAGCAACCCATTAAACTGGGCACAATCACTTCCTTCCAGCAGAGCCGCGCTCCTTATGTCACCAATAGTGTGGTTCAGGAACTCAATAAACGGTTTGGCCGCGAGGCAGTCCTTAAGGGCGGCATGCGAGTCCAGACCACGATCGATATGAGGCTGCAGAAGATCGCAGAAGATAGCGTCCGTTGGGGCCACGAAACTTTGCTCAGTTCTGGAGTATACGCCGATCAGATGGCTCTGGTTGCCGTCGATCCACGGACCCACTATGTTAAAGCAATCGTTGGCGGTGTAGATCAAAGCAAAAGCCAATTCAACCGGGCGACACAAGCGCTACGTCAGCCGGGGAGCGCCTTTAAGCCTTTTGTCTACTACACGGCCTTTGCCTCTGGCAAGTATACGCCTAGCTCCACAATTAATGACAGTCCGGTCAGCTACCCGGATGGAGATAGCATTTACTCACCCAAGAACTACGACGGCAGTTTCAGCGGGCCAATGTCGATTCGCCAAGCCCTTGCTCTTTCCCGTAATATTCCAGCGATCCGCTTGGGGCAGGAAGTTGAAATCAATAAAATTGTTGAAGTTTCCCGCACCCTAGGAATCGAAAGTCCCATCGAGCCTGTAACTTCTTTGCCCCTAGGGTCAGTGGATTTGACACCTTTAGAGATGGCTAGTGCCTACGCTACATTTGCTAATAATGGCTGGCAGTCAGACACAACCATGGTTGTGCAAGTCACTGACAATAGTGGCCACCTGCTGTTGGATAACACGCCTAAACCTAAACTGGTTCTTGATCCTTGGGCTGCCGCTTCCCTGAATGATGCTTTGCAGGATGTCATTAATAACGGGACTGGGGTCGCGGCCCAAATTGGTCGCCCGGCAGCCGGGAAGACGGGTACAACCTCTTCTGAGCGTGACATCTGGTTTGTCGGGTATGTACCCCAATTAGCGACTGCTATTTGGGCAGGCAATGATGATTACGGCCCCTTAGGGCATGGTGCGACTGGGGGCGGTTTTATGGCCCCGATCTGGCGCGACTTTATGTCAAAAGCACTCAAGGGTGTCCCTGCCCAAAAGTTTACGCCTGCCTCTAAGTTTGATCGACCTTCTCCTTGATCAGGCCTGAGGATTAAGACTATCCCAAAGGCGGTTACTGGCCCCATCATAGATGCCGCATTTTCCTCTCCGTTTGGGGAAGCTCTTACAATGTAAGTAGTTTCATTAAGAACGTTATCTTATGCCCCCTCGTTGGCCGCGTCAACCTGACCGTCATGATTCTGCCTACCGTCGTCTTGCAGACCGGATGAACTTTGCTGTTCATGTCGCTGCCTTTGGCGCTTGCAATTCTACGCTTTGGTTCTTCCAATTGGTGCAAACTGAGGCGTGGCCATGGATTCTCTGGCTGACCGGAGGATGGGCAGCAATCTTGCTAGCTCATGGTGTCTACATTTTCACAGTTGCAGACTACAGCCAACCCAGCGGTCCAACAACTGATTCGGATTCAATAAAGGCTGTTGATGCGTCTACAGAGGCAATAAATCGTTAGAGAAGCTTATGTCCTGAGGACCTAGTTATTAAACAGCGAACTCCGCTAGCTTTAATTCAAAACTAGTTTCAACACAATTAACTCCCATGGCTAAAAATTCTACTGAAAACATTGAAGCCCTAGCTGCAGAAATTGGCCAGAATGTCTATATTGATGTCGCGAAATGGCATCTTTATCTTGCTGACGCTCACCTACATACCAGCTTGGCTGAGCAGCTATACCCAATGCTGGGATCTGGTTCGATTAAGAAAGACCAAGTTGAGCAGGTTCTGGCAAACATTTCGGTAAAACTGGGGGGCGGACGGCGCGAAGTTCCTTTAACAGACCTGCTACCACAGCATTCTCTGGTAGCTTTAATGGATACTCTGGAGGAATATCAGCGTAATCTTTAATTCTACTGGCTGATGAATTTTCAGCAACTCGTTGCGCTTCAATCGCAGACGGGTACCTTTAGTTACAGACCCTTGGCGCGATGTTCTGCTGACTTCGCATATCCAGCGTCATTGAGTTGGTAATTTTAGGCAAGTCGCAGCGAGCTGAATGTGGGGATACGCGCTAAAAGGTCTGCTCATCCTAAAAATGGCACTTGGTGTGGCACTTGTGCTCAAGTCCAAACACCGGCAAGCAATAGATTAAAACCGCCAGAGCGCCGTTGCTCAGGATTCAGGTGGATAAATGCCCAGTGTTTAATCCCACTGACACTGCTTGGAGCTGTTGTTGGCGTTACGTCAGGAGGATGGTTAAGTGCACAAGCAATCCTCAATCAAGATGTTGCATTTTGGCTGAGCCAGCAACTACCAGGTTTAAGCCCGTCCAAGCTAGCAGAGGGCACGCCCCGAACACTTAAACAAGTTCGAGCTGATATTCGCGCTAGTAACCAAATTACTGGTGAAGCATTCAGGCTCACCTCAAGCTTGCCATCTCAGCCTGCAGTCAGTACAACCCACGAGCTATTAATACCGGTTTATAACAGCCAGTCAAATTGCCAAAAAGCTTGTCCAGCGATCGCTGAGCTGCAGGTTTACCGTCCCCTCAATTTGCCATATTTATTGCGTCTACTTAAGACAGAGCAATACTTTCGATTAATTGATCGATTAGAAGTAGCTAGACCAGAGGAGTCGCAGATTATGACGCCTTTAGGGGATCCTAAACTGGCAAATTATGGCTCTAGCAGGACTTTGCCGCTGACTGAACTGGAGCAATATCCGAATTCCTCAACGACCACAGGCATTTGGTTAAATCTAGTTGGTCTTTTGAGCAGTAGCGAATCACCCACAAGCTATGGACAGATACTTTACTACAACCGCGATCAAGGCCGCTTGAATTTAGTCTTGACCTGGAGTAGCCCTGCCGGAGATAAACCCCGTTGGCAAGAGGTGGTCGGTGGAGGAACCCCAGAACTTGTGCTTAACCAAACAATAGGCTTAGACCCTGAGTTCGTGGTTTACCAAGTCCAGCCTGCAATGAACACCCTGCGGTTGGTGCCAATTTCTTTAGCTGAACCAGCAATCAAGAATCAAACCTACCTCAACGGTTTAGTTCTGGCTCGCGGCGGCCTCTGGTCCTTAGCCTCGCAGTGGTTGAAGACTAACCAGGGGTCAAGAGTGGCTCAAGCGCAAATTGACTTGATCCGGTTTCATGCCCAAGTGACGCGTACTCAGGCAGAACAAGTCTGGATGAATCCGGCTCAACAGGTATTGGTGTATTTGATTGATGGTCGCTTCACCAAAGCGTTACACACTTTCAAAGCTGCCCCAGAAACCAACTATGAAGTCGCTAGTATTCTGCAAACAGATGGCGATCGCTTCTGGAATCGCGTTACAGCCGCTTTACAGGTCAATTCTACCCAACCAGATGTAATTGCTTGGGGAGCCTTAGTCTTAGCTGCTCAATATGGGAAGCCAGACGCATTAGCCTGGTTACAAGCACGGGAAGCAAAGACTTCCTCTGTATACATCCAGACTGTGAAAATGCTGAAACAGCTTGAGGATGCCAATGCCATGTTCTCAGAACAGCCGCTTAATGCTGGAAAAAAAGTAAAGCCTCCCGCCCAACAGAAAGTATCTCCCCAAAAGTTCAACAATCCAAACCGAAAACTGCCAATGCCTCTCCTACCGGATCAGTCGCCAGATCGACCTGCACCTATACCGTCTTCCCAGAGGAAACCAGCTGCCCTTGATCCTATGCGTGAACTTCACATTTCCCGGCCTAGACAGCCTCTGCCGGAATCATTCGAGCCTCTACAGCCGAGTGATCCAGCAGTAGCAGAACCAATCAGACCTGATCAGACCCAAGCACACTAAACCCCAACTCAAACGTGAACTGAGTCTAACGCTCTATTTACACGCTACCCGTTACAGGAGAACCCTTCACACCTCAATATAGGCAATACAGACTCCTTTCAGGTGCAAAACAATGTCTCTACTTCTGGTCTTTACCCAAGGCTACCGGAGGTGGACAAATAATTAGCTGTGTGAGGCTGATTCTCTAAAGAGAATCAGCCTCACACGATCCTGTCTCATTCCGTGTTCTATATTTTTTCTCCAACATCTGATTGAGCAACTGCGAATACTGATCGAGCGCCTGGATATGCTCTTGCGATGCTAGCAGATGCCACTTTACAGCTTCTTCGTAGTTCTTAGTAGAATTGCCATACTGTGCCTCGTGAGCGTATACCTGGGATAGCAGAGCGTATTTCTGAGCTACTCTGCCATGTCTTTCTATGGACTTAGCTAGGGCCCGGCTCTCGATTGACTCTAAGCGGTTCCAGGCATCCTGGCCGTACTTCTCTACTACTCTGCCATGTTCTTTTGCTAGCTTTGCGTGTTGTTGGGCTGCCTCAATAGTCTCCTGAGATATTTCATGCATAAATGCCTTGCGACTAGGGCTTGAAAATAGTTGGTACTTTCTCCAAATGTAGTAGTTGTATTTTCACGGTTAACCTACCTCAAGACTTACCTTTGGTGGTGTACTTCAATTACTGTGTGAACATTGCCTCTAGGTGAAAAGTCTCCTTTAACCGTCGCTTCTATTGGGTCACAAGCTGCAACGAAATCATCCAGGATTTGATTGACCGATTCTTCATGGGAGATGTAGCGATCGCGGTAGCTGTTGATGTAAAGTTTTAGGGCTTTCAGCTCAACCACCCGCTGATCGGGCACATAGCTCAGGTGGATAGTGGCAAAGTCAGGATAGCCAGAGAAGGGACACTTGCAGGTAAATTCTGGCAGTGTGATGTTAATGGTATAGTGCCGCCCGATGCGCGGATTGGGGAAGGTAATCAGTTTCCCTTCCAGAATCTGACGTTCGCCATATTTCATTTCACTAATCTGGCCATTAGAAGTTGGCTCAGTAGTGGCTGCTTCCAGAAAATCGGGAGTAGGGTTTTGATAGATCGAGGGTTGGCTCATGGCAGTATAAAAAGTCTAGACAAGTCGTGATGCAGCCTGATGGGTTAAGTATTTCGGCCAGAAGATTCTATCTATAGCTTACTGAGCAATTAGGATGGTGTTTAGTAGGATAGTTAATCTACAGCAGCGTCAATAGGGCAACAGGATGACGAGGATAAACTTACAGCAGCGCCATTGGCTTACCGCACTAGGCATTATTTTAGGCATTGTCTTCACGATAGGGTTACTAGGGCTACCTGTACAGGCAGCACCTCTCACCTCAGCAACTGAGCTGTTAGCCCTGCGTCAAACTAGTGCCCAACCGTCTCTTCCAGACGCCCCCATTGCCAGCCCGTCCCACTTTGTCGCTAGAGCTGTGGATCAGGTAGGACCAGCTGTCGTGCGGATTGACACGGAACGAACAGTTGTTCGTCCAGCGCCTGATCCGTTTGGTAGCGACCCCTTATTTCGGCGCTTCTTTGGGGAAGGAGGTTTTCCCCAGATGCCGGGGGAGGGCCTCCTGAGAGGTCTGGGTTCCGGCTTTATTGTTGATCACTCTGGTATTGTCTTGACCAATGCCCATGTGGTTAGTGGTGCTGACACCGTGACGGTAACTTTAAAGGATGGCCGCTCCTTTGAAGGGGAAGTCCGGGGAGCGGATGAAGTATCTGATTTGGCTGTAGTCAAAATTAAGGGGGCAGGCGGTGATCTCCCGGTGGCGCCTCTGGGGAACTCAGATCAAGTTGAAGTTGGAGACTGGGCGATCGCCGTTGGCAATCCAGTTGGTTTAGACAACACCGTCACCTTGGGTATTATCAGCACCTTGCATCGCTCCAGTGCCCAGGTGGGAATTCCTGACAAACGCCTTGATTTTATCCAAACCGACGCTGCGATTAATCCAGGTAACTCCGGTGGTCCTCTCCTCAACGACCTTGGTCAAGTGATTGGGATTAACACTGCGATCCGGGCCGGGGCTCAGGGCATTGGGTTTGCCATCCCCGTAGATAAAGCCAAGTCGTTAAAGGATCGCTTGGCACGGGGAGAAAAGATTGATCACCCCTACCTAGGTGTTCAAATGGCTACTTTAACGCCACAAATTGCCAAGGACAATAATCGCAATCCTAATTCCCCGCTCCAGATTCCAGAAGTTACTGGTGTCCTGGTTGTGAGTGTTTTACCCAATACCCCAGCTGCCTCTGCCGGGCTGCGCTTGGGTGATGTGATCGTTGAAGTTGACGGGCAGGCCGTAACTAATGCCGGTGAATTACAAACGATTGTGGACAACAGCCGGGTGGGGCAACAGCTTCAGATTAAAGTCAAGCGGGGAAATCAAACCCAGCAGTTAGCTGTTCGGACTGTTGAACTGCAAAACGCAGCTTAAACATAAAGCTAGCTAGAGTAACAACGGCCAAAGTAACCTGATACTCTAGTCTTGACCTAGAGATGCTGCGATTACTGACTGTGAGTTCTAGAAAGCTGCTACCTCGTTCCTCCTGGTTTTGGCTTGGTTTAGCTGGTGTCGTCTGCTTGGCAGCTGCACTGCGCTTCTGGGGCCTAGGACGGTTCAATACCCTGGTGTTTGATGAAGTTTATTTTGCCAAATTTGGGTATAACTACCTGAACGGGACGCCTTTTTTTGATGCTCATCCCCCTTTGGGGAAGTACCTGATTGCCCTGGGCATCCGGTTAGGGGGGTTCAATCCGTTTGGGTATCGTTGGATGAACGCCCTCACGGGGTCCTTGATTCCTCTACTAATCGCCGCAATTGCCTATGAGTTGAGCCGTCGTCGCAGTTATGCGCTGATTGCAGGCTTGTTTGCAGCTGTGGATGGCTTGCTACTAGTCGAGTCGCGCTATGCCCTGATTAATATATATTTACTATTCTTTGGGCTGCTCGGGCAGTGGTTGTTCCTGCTGGCGCTGACCACTAGGGGAGCCAAGCGCTGGTTACGGTTGAGTCTGGCAGGAGCCAGTTTGGGAGGCGCGATCGCAGTTAAGTGGAATGGCCTTGGGTTTTTATTGGGAATTTATCTAATCTGGATCTGTGCTTGGGGCATTCAAAAATTTATCTCTCCTCGCTCTTCTGCCTTCCCAGAAGTCAGTGATTCTCTGAGCGAGGGAACGCCTTTGCAGAAACTGGGAGAAATTCATTTCCTGCAACTGTTCCTGTATATCCCGATTATTGCCTTTTTGGTTTATCGCCTAGAGTGGGGGCTCCACTTACGGCAAAACCCATCTGTCGGGTTTTGGCAACTGCAACAGCAGATGCTTTCCTACCACGAACGGATTGGCAATGGTCCCAGTGTCCATCCTTACTGTTCAGCCTGGTTTACCTGGCCTTTAATGATTCGGCCTGTAGACTACTTTTACCAAACTGCACTTACGACCTCAGAGCCAGTACCTGTGGTCGGGCCACGTCTACCTCAGAACGCCGCCAAAGTTATCTATGATGTGCACGCGATGGGTAACCCGGCTTTGTGGTGGTTATCTACCGCCGCAATCGTGATCTTGATTTGGGCGCTCGTCCGGCGAATCGAGGCCTGGTTTGTTGTTGAGCCAAACGCTGCTGTTCACCTTGGCCAACGCTATATGATGAGTGGAGCTGAGTTCTGGCTACCTTTGTATTTAGTGTTGAACTATAGCGCTAATTTACTGCCTTGGATTGACGTCAGTCGCTGTACTTTTCTCTATCACTACATGCCCGCTTCCCTCTACAGCCTAATGGCGATCGCTTGGCTGGTCGATCGCTGGGTGCAAAGTGTTCATCCCCTATTCCGAGGCTTGGGTATCACGATAATTTTCCTAGTCTTGCTTGCTTTTGTCTTCTGGCTGCCGATCTATCTGGGCTTGCCCCTATCTCCAGAGGGATTCCGAATGCGGATGTGGTTTCCCTCCTGGATTTGAGGGATGTAGGCTGCTCTGGGAAGGTTCAAAGAAAGGCTCCTCTTCTCTCCCCATCTCTCTATTTCCTCATTCCTCCATCTGCATCTGCGACGCAGCTTCTGGTTGGCGAGTGTCCAGATCCAACTGGAGTGGCTCTGCTTGCCAAATCTCTTGGCAGTACTCCTGGATCGTCCGATCTGAGGAGAACTTACCCATGCGAGCGGTATTGAGGATGGACATCCGCGTCCACGCTTCTTGGTTTTGGTAGGCTTGGCTCACCCGCTGCTGGCATTCAATATAAGCAGCATAGTCAGCCAAGAGCAGGTACTGATCACTGTAGAGCAGCGAGTCCACAATCGGCTGGAACAGCCCGGGATTACCGGCAGAAAATCGTCCAGCGGCAATCGAGTCGATCACCATCTTTAGTTCCGGGTTGGCATGGTAGTAGTCTTGCGGGTTGTACCCCCCTGCTTTTAACAAGTAGACTTCATCCGCATTCAACCCAAACAGAAAGAAATTTTCTGCCCCCACGGCTTCTCGAATTTCGACATTAGCTCCGTCAAGGGTGCCGATAGTCAAGGCTCCGTTCATCGCAAATTTCATATTTCCGGTACCGGAAGCTTCCTTGCCAGCCATGGAAATTTGCTCCGAGAGGTCCGCTGCTGGGTAAGCCAGTTGGCCGATCGAGACGGAAAGGTTCGCCAGGAACACTACCTTCAGGCGCCCCCCGACGTCCGGATCGTTGTTCACCACATCGGCAACTGCAGTAATTAGCTTGACGATCAGCTTTGCCATGGTGTAGCCGGGGGCTGCCTTGCCTCCAAAAATAAAGGTGCGAGGCAAGAGGTCCAGGTGAGGATTCTGTTTGATCCGGTTGTAAAGCGTAATGATGTACAGCACATTCAGGAGCTGCCGCTTGTACTCGTGCATCCGTTTGATCTGGATGTCAAATAAAGAATTCACATCAACAGTGATCCGATTGTGCTGCTGAATGTAATCGGCCAGGTCCTGCTTGTTGGCTTGCTTTACTTTTCGCCAGCGATCGCAAAACTGCGGATCATCGACAAACGCTTCCAGTTGCTGCAGCTCCTCCAGATTCTTCAGCCAGCTTTCGCGCAGTATCCCACCCTCAGAATCGCCAATTTTCTCGCTGATCAGGGTCGCCAGCCGGGGATTGCTGATCAGCATCCAGCGGCGTGGGGTGACGCCATTCGTCTTATTACTGAACTTCTGCGGCCATAGTTCATAGAAGTCTGGCATCACATTTTTTTTAATCAGCTCAGTATGTAGGGCGGCCACACCATTAAGGGCATGACTACCCACACAGGCTAAATGGGCCATCCGTACGTGCTTTTGGGGGCCTTCACCAATGATTGACATCCGCGTTAGCCGCGCTTCCTCACCAGGATATGTGGCGCGGACAAGTTGTAAAAAGCGGTGATTGATCTCATAGATAATCTCTAAGTGCCTAGGCAACAGACGGCCAAACAGCTCCACCGGCCAGCACTCTAAAGCTTCGGCCAGCAAAGTATGGTTAGTGTAGGCAAAGGTATTTTGGGTAATCGTCCAGGCGGTGTCCCAATCTAGAGAGTACTCATCCACTAGCAAACGCATTAATTCTGCCACGCCAATCGAGGGGTGGGTATCGTTCAGCTGGATGGCTACTTTCTCCGGGAAGGCATCGAAAGTATCGTGGTTCCGTAGGTAAAGGCGGATGATGTCTTGGAGGGAGCAAGCAACAAAAAAGTACTGCTGCTGGAGCCGTAACTCCTCGCCTTGGGGCGTATTATCGTTGGGATAAAGGACCTTAGAGATATTTTCCGAAAAGGTCTTATCGGCAACGGCACGGGCGTAGTCACCGGCATTGAAAATTTGGAAGTTAAATTCCTCGCCAGCGCGGGCGCTCCAAAGACGCAGCTTATTAACGGCACTACTTTGATACCCAGATACGGGTGTATCGTAGGGGGTGCCAAAAATAATTCGGGAGGGCACCCAACGCACCTGGTAGTAGCCCCGGTCGTCTGTGTAAGTTTCTGTGTGCCCTCCAAATTTGACTTCTACCCGGTACTCTGGGCGGGGAATTTCCCACGGGTTACCAAACCGTAGCCACTCATCCCGGCGTTCCACCTGCCAGCCATCTTGAATGGACTGGTAAAAAATACCAAATTCGTAGCGGATGCCATAGCCCATCGCAGGAATTTCCAGGGTAGCAAGAGAATCTAGGAAGCAAGCCGCCAAGCGTCCCAAACCACCATTTCCCAACCCTGGTTCATCCTCACGCTCCAGCAGGTCATCCAGGTCCAGCCCCGATTCTGCCAGTGCCTGACGAATAGGTTCGTAAAGCCCTAGGTTAATCAAGTTGTTGCTAAGTAGGCGACCAATCAGGAATTCTGCTGACAGGTAGTAAACCGTTTTAACATCTTTTTCTAAGCAGGCTTCCGCAGTTTTGATCCGACGGTGGAGCAGGCGATCGCGGACGGTGTGCGCCAAGGCCATGTAATGATCATGGGGCGTGGCAAATCGTTTTGCCTTACCCTGGATGTAATAGAGGTTATCGGTCAAGGCACGCTTCAAAACTTCTACCGATATGCCTGTACGGTCATCCTCCACCTGGACAGCTTCTGGCTGGTTAGGTCTCAACTCCAGGCCATCGATCGATAGGGTTGCATCAGGATGCTTACCGTTGAGCTGCTCGTTGAGAGACGTTGTAGACATGAGGATTCCTAGTAGCAACTAACTAGCATGGGCTGCCGACAGGCCAGGTTTGCTGGCTCTCCTGGGCTGAGACCATACAAAACAGCAGACCTGCTGACATTCCAATCCACGCTATCGGGATTGCTGCCAGGAGATTGTACCGTAAGTTACAGGCTTAACGGTTTGTCAGGATTCGGTTAAACTTTTGAACGACCGCTGATAGCTGAGAAAGTACAAGTAGCCTATCCTACCCGCTTGAGCCTTGAAGCAGGGATGCAGCACTGGGACAGTCGTCGTAATCAGTAAGCACACCCATCTGCTGTTCAGCGCGGGCTGGGCCTGCAATCCATAACTTGTAGCACCTTGCCGTGACGAGACTAGCCAAAGATACTAGCGAAAAAATCAACTGCTTCCCTTAGGGCAGCAATAAATACATCAATCTCTGCCTGGGTGTTGTAAAAGTAGAGACTGGCACGGGCGGTTGATTGAACTTTCAGGTAGCGGTGTAAAGGTTGAGTACAGTGATGACCAGCCCGAATAGCAACCCCGGCTTCATCCAAAATGGTCGAGAGATCATGGGGATGCACTTCCCCTGCGGTGAAGGCAGCGAGGGCCGCTCTGCCCTTGCCCTCTAAAGTAGGCCGAGGGCCGTAAATTCGTAGTTCTGGAATTTGCTGAAGTTGCTGGAACAGGTAGGCTGTCAGTTGCTCTTCATAAGCATGAATTTTATCCATGCCCAGGCTAGAGAGATAGTCCACCGCCGCACCTAGAGCGATCGCCTCCCCGATTGCCGGAGTTCCTGCCTCAAACTTGTGGGGCAGATCCGCGTAGGTAGCATGGTCTAGAAAGACATCGGCAATCATTTCTCCGCCCCCTAAAAAAGGTGGCATCGAGCGTAGCAGGTCTAGCTTGCCATAGAGAAATCCTACCCCCGTTGGCCCACACATTTTGTGACCAGACGCAACCAGCCAGTCGCAATCCATTGCCTGCACATCTACTGGCATGTGGGGAACACTCTGGCAAGCATCCACCAAAACCCTAGCACCGTAGTGGTGGGCGATCGCTGTAATTTCAGCCACCGGATTGATATAACCCAGTGTATTAGAAACATGCAGAATTGAGACTAACCGCGTCTTGTTAGAAATTAAAGCCTTGTACTGCTCTAGGTTAAATTCTTCATTAGCGTTTGGCTCCACAAACTTGAGCACTGCCCCCGTGCGTTGGGCCACCATTTGCCAGGGTATCAAGTTACTGTGGTGCTCCATTACCGAGAGAATGATTTCATCCCCTTGCTTGAGGGTAGACCCCCAGGCGTAGGCGACCAGGTTAATGGCTTCACTCGCATTTCGGGTAAAGACAATTTCCTGCCGGGAAGCAGCGTTGACAAATTTGGCAATTTTATCCCGCGCCCCCTCATAGGCATCGGTAGCCCGCGAACTCAGGGTATGTACCCCCCGGTGGACATTGGCATTGTCCCGCTCGTAGTAGTCTCGCAGAGCATCGAGCACGACCAGCGGTTTTTGAGAGGTGGCGGCATTGTCTAGGTAGACCAGCGGTTTACCATTCACCTGTTGGTGCAAGATCGGGAAGTCAGGACGCACCTGGGCAGCAAGCGTTTTTTCCTGGGTGAGGGTCATGGGTACCAAGCAAGGATTAAGAAGTAAGGGACGACGGAATCAAATTTCAACCATTACAGACTGCGTTAGAGTTTGCCGCAGTGAAAAAATAGGAAGCCGCTCAATCACTTCCGCGGCAAAAGCCCGAATTAGCAGGTTGGTAGCACGAGTACTATCTAAGCCCCGGCTTTGTAAGTAAAAGACTTCTTCAGGATCAAGTTGGCCTACGGTGGCACCATGGGTGCATTTCACATTGTCAGCCACAATCTCTAACTGGGGCTTTGTATCCATCCGCGCTTTTGGAGACAGCAACAAATTACGGTTCAACTGGGCTGCATCCGTAAGCTGCGCGGCTTGCGGTACAAATACCTTACCGTTAAAGACAGCGTGGGCACGGTCATTCACAATACACTTATGCAGTTGATCACTCTTGCCGTAAGGCCGGGTAAAGGTGATCGCACTATGGGTATCGGCCAATTGCGTATCCCCAATCACGGTTAGGCCATTCAGGGTGGTTTCCGTTTGTTCACCCGTAGATAAAACGTCTAAGTTATGGCGGCTCAGGCCTGCCCCCATACTAATCGCGTTACAGGTATAGCGACTATCTCGCGCTTGGGCGATCGCAGTTCTACCGACATGAAAGGCACCCTGATCCTCTCGCTGAATCCGACTATGGTTAACCTGGGCATTGTCTTTGAGCCAGATCTCGGTAACCGCATTCGTCCAGTAAGGGCAAGCGGCAGCTGCGTCACTACCAACTGAGGTGTATTCCTCAATCAAGGTCAGGGCACTACTAGCCTCAGCAATTACTAGGCAGCGAGGCTGCGTAATGATCGGCGACTCCCCAGCAATCGACACAAACAAAAGCTGGATTGGCTGTTCAATTACCTCATTTTTAGACACCCAAATCACAGCAGCATCAACGAAACCAGCCGTGTTAAGGGCAGTGAATACTTCAGTAGAATTCTGCTGCTGAGCCAGATAATCTTGTATCTGCTCCTGATACGCCGCTGGCAATTGGGCTAAGTTACCCACAAAAACACCAGCGGGTAAACTAGTTAGGGAGGAGAGGTGAGGCGCATAGAGCCCATTCACAAACACCAACCGACTATCCACATCTGGCAAGGTAAGCTCAGCAATATTTGGCTCAGGAATATTAACCTGGGCTGGAGCTTGGAATGTGGCTTGCCGCAGGGATGAAAGGTCAGTGAATCGCCATTCTTCATGCCGGGTGGAGGGAATGACTGACTGGCGCACCTGTTCAGCGGCGCGATCGCGCAATTTCTGCAACCACTCCCTAGCTCCCAGGAGTTGAGGTAGTACTTGCCGCTGGCTTAACAAAGCAGCTAAATAGGCATCTGGCTGGGCCAAAGTAGGCTTAACCCCTGATCCGGGATTAAAACTTGGTGAAACACCGATAGTCATGATGCTCCTACTCCAGCCTCTACCTCTCGCACCCATTCGTAGCCGCGAGATTCCAGCTCCAACGCGAGTTCTTTCGGACCCGTGGTGAGAATCCGTCCACCTTCCATCACATGAATAAAGTCAGGCTCAATATAGTTGAGCAGTCGCTGGTAGTGGGTAATCAACAGCGTCGCGTTCTGCGGATTGGCTAACTGGTTAACGCCATTGGCAACGATCTTCAAAGCATCAATATCTAGCCCAGAGTCTGTCTCATCTAAAATGGCTAGGGTTGGTTCCAGCAGTGCCATCTGCAAAATTTCATTCCGCTTCTTTTCACCGCCGGAGAAACCTTCATTTACACTCCGGTCTAAGAATCGGGCGTCCATTTTGACTACTTCTAGCTTTTCACGCACCAGGTCATCAAAGTCAAAAGCATCTAGTTCTTCTAGGCCTTGATGCTGGCGGCGAGAGTTATAGGCAACTCGCAAAAAGTCTAGGTTGCTAACTCCCGGGATTTCTAGAGGATATTGAAAGGCAAGAAATACACCAGCTCTAGCTCGTTCTTCCGGTTCCAACTCTAGAAGATTCTGCCCTTGAAACAACACTTCGCCTTTTGTAACGGTGTAATCTGGGTGACCTGCTAACACCTTGGAGAAGGTGCTTTTACCAGAGCCATTCGGCCCCATGATTGCGTGGATTTCTCCCGCCTTGATTTCTAGGTTCACACCCTTGAGGATTGGGGCTGCCTCGACTTCAGCGGTTAAATCTCGCACCGAGAGAATGACTTCACTGTTCTCACTGATCATCCAACACTTCCTTCCAACTTCAAACTCAACAAGCGATCGGCTTCTACGGCAAATTCCATGGGTAGCTGGCTAAAGACATCTTTGCAAAAGCCACTGATCATCATGGAAATTGCATCTTCTGTAGAAATTCCCCGCTGGGCAAAGTAGAACAGTTGGTCTTCACCAATCTTAGAAGTGGAAGCTTCGTGCTCTACCTTAGCGGTGTTGTTTTGCACCTGAATGTAGGGGAAAGTATTGGCCCCCGCATCACTGCCAATTAACATCGAGTCACACTGGGAGTAATTCCGCGCCCCTGCTGCCTTGGGACCAATTTTAACCAAGCCCCGGTAGCTGTTGTTAGAACGCCCCGCAGAAATGCCCTTGGAGATAATTGTGCTGCGGGTGTTCTTACCAATGTGGACCATCTTCGTACCGGTATCCGCCTGCTGCATGTTGTTTGTCAACGCCACAGAGTAAAATTCCCCCACGGAGTTGTCACCCACCAAGACGCAACTAGGATACTTCCAGGTAATCGCAGAACCCGTTTCTACCTGAGTCCAGGAGATCTTAGAATTCACGCCAGCGCAAAGCCCTCGCTTCGTCACGAAGTTATAGATACCACCCTTGCCGTTTTCATCTCCGGCAAACCAGTTTTGCACGGTGGAGTACTTGATTTCTGCGTTATCAAAAGCGACTAATTCAACCACCGCTGCATGCAGTTGGTTGGTGTCAAACATCGGGGCGGTGCAGCCTTCTAAGTAACTAACAGAGCTGCCAGACTCAGCCACAATCAGCGTGCGCTCAAATTGGCCGGAATCCCCGTTATTAATCCGGAAGTAGGTGGATAGCTCCATGGGGCACTGGGTGTCTTTAGGAATATAGACAAAGGAACCATCACTAAAAACAGCAGCATTGAGCGCAGCATAGTAGTTATCACCTGCCGGCACAACGCTACCCAGGTACTTTTGCACCAAATCAGGATGGTGCTGCAAGGCTTCTGAAATCGAGCAGAAGATCACCCCTGATTCCGCTAGTTTTTCCTTGAATGTGGTTGCGACGGAAACACTGTCAAAGATGGCATCCACAGCGACATTAGATAGTCGCTTCTGCTCGGAAAGCGGGATACCAAGCTTATCAAAGGTTTCTAGAAGTGTCGGATCAACTTCATCCAGACTGCCCAGCTTCTCCTTCTGCTTCGGTGCCGAGTAATAAACAATGTCCTGGTAGTTAATCTTGGGATACTTGACGTTATGCCAGTTTGGCTCCGTCATCTTCAGCCACTGACGATACGCTTTGAGGCGAAACTCCAGCATGAATTCCGGCTCGTTTTTCTTGGCTGAGATCAGACGAATCACATCTTCATCAAGCCCGCGCGGAATTGTCTCTGATTCAATATCAGTGACAAAGCCATACTTATACGGCTGGTTAACGAATGTCTTAACCGTTGTAGTCATCTGGGGTGTTCTCTTCCTTAAAGGGGTAGGTAGCTACTTGGGAGCTGTAGCCAGTTGTCGGGTTTGAACTGGACGGCAGCTACTCACATACTGCCTGACACTTATTAATTTAATAGCCTTAATATTTGTTGGTTTCAGCTCTAATCTGATCAAAGGTGATTTCTTGTTGATCACCAACAAAGGGGTTATCTGGGGTCAAAAACAGCATACAGTGGCACTCTTTGCGTTCTCGCATTGGGACGCAGGGGCAGTTCCAATAAGCCGCCTCAACTTCTGCAACCTTGTCTTCATAGTGGCGGCAGGGACACAGCGGTGCGCCAAGATCATCTTTATGCTTAGCGAGTCCCTCAATCACTACGGCAGTTGTGCCAAGATCTACACAAAAGTAAGTGTCTGTTCGCTGGGCATACGTTTCAGAGAAATGGCGCATTGCCTCTAAGCTTTTGTCAGTGGCTTGTTGGGTTTTATCGGATGTGTTCATTGGGCAGGATAATTAAGATGGCCAGGGCTATAACCTATAATTATTAAAACAACATGTTTGTTGCTTAACTCCATTTTAGGTTACTTTAGCAACAATAAGATTGTCAAAGTGAAGACGAGTTAACTTGCTTCCAGTATTGAATTAGAACAATGACAGCGACTCAGCAACCTTCGACTAAACAAGACATCTTGCATCATCTACTGAAGCAAGGTCAAGCCACTGCTCAGGCGCTAGCTGACTCGCTAAATGTCAGCCCTCAAGCGATTAGACGTCACTTGAAAGATCTAGAGGAAGAAGAATTGATCTTACATCAGGTTGTTCAGTCAGGGGTGGGGCGGCCTCAACACGTTTATCAACTTAGTCGAGAAGGACGATCGCGCTTACCCGACAGCCATGACGAATTTGCAGTTTCGCTGTTGGATACTCTGGCAGAAACGATGGGGTATGACCAGGTTAGCTCTATTCTGCGGCGGCAGTGGGAGCGCAAGGCAGTGGAATATCGTGAACATCTAGGTACGGGGTCGTTGCAAGAGCGAGTGGAAAAGTTGGTAGAACTGCGAAAAGCGGAAGGCTATATGGCAGAATGGCGTTCTGTGGCGTCTCAAGATACCAGTACTGGTACTGCTCTTCAATTTATGATCACGGAATACAACTGTGCTATTTCGCAGATCGCGGAGTCCTTTCCAAGTGTTTGTGGTCACGAACTAGAATTATTCACGACTGCGCTTCAAGATTGCAATGTTGAGCGGACCCACTGGATTATTAATGGTGAGACTCGTTGTGGTTATTTAGTTCGATCTGTAGAGAAAGCACCTAAGCCGAGTTTAGCAACTTAAGTCCATCGTTGAGAAGGCTGTCGGAAATTAATCATGACTGACCCACTGCAAGACAACCAGTTTTTTACACTGGAAGATGACACGATTATTAATCAGGCATTGGTTGCCTCCTACGAGAAGAACTTAGCGCGGGTAGCTGTTCACTCCCTTAGCTTATTAAGACAGATTGCCAAAGATACTGGAGTAGCAATTGAAGATCTGAATACTCAGAAAATTATGCAATGGTTTGAGAAAGAGGCCAAGATCCGGATCGAACAAGGTCCTGATGCAGCCTTTCTTAAGTGGTGAGAGCCCTTTGGTGCTTTAGTCTTGTCTTAATCTCCTAAACAAATACCCACGCCTCTAGCTGTTTTTACTAGGGTGCCTTCAGGGTCTACGGCTCTGTACTGGGCGATTGCAGAAGCGATCGGTACGCTGACGACCTGGCGGTTTTGCCAGGACACCATGTGGTCAAACTGTTGATTGGCAATTAGATCTACTGCTGCAACACCAAAAGCGGAAGCAATTAAGCGATCAAGGGGTGAAGGGGTACCACCGCGCTGGATATGGCCTAAAACGGTGACTCGTGTTTCGGCACCACAACTGGCACAGATTTGATCCGCTAGGTACTGCCCAATCCCTCCTAAGCGAGACTGGCCGAGGGAATTAGTGTTCATGACCGGTTCCCCAGATTCGGTACGCACAGCCTCTGCCACAATCATCAAAGAATAGCTCTTGCCTTGCTGCTGGCGTTCCGCAATTCTGCGGCAGATGTTGGAAATTGTGTAGGGGACTTCTGGAATCAATATAATATCAGCGCCACCCGCAATCCCAGCACTGATCGCAATATGTCCAGCATCCCGGCCCATGACTTCTAAGATCATCACCCGGCTGTGGCTCGCTGCATGAAAGTGCAGCCGATCTAAGGCTTCTGTCGCGGTGTTGACGGCTGTATCAAAACCAATCGAGCGCTCCGTCACACCAACGTCATTATCAATCGTCTTTGGGATAGCGATCAGGTTCAGGTTGCCTTGCACGGCAAGCCGGCGGAGGATCGCCATGCTGCCATCTCCACCAATGCCGATTAAAGCTTCCAGGCCGAGTTGGTGATAGCCAGCAATGATATCATCGGAGCGATCGCATAGTGTTCCATCCGGCATCGGGAAGGCAAAGGGGTTGCCTTTATTTGTGGTTCCCAGGACGGTACCGCCAGCCGTGAGGAGCGGCCCCACTTGATGAATGTCGAAGACTGTAAATTCTGGTGGAGATGACATCAACCCTTGCGTAGCTTGACGGATGCCATAGACTTCCCAGTCGTAAGTGCCTACAGCCCGGTGGACTACTGCCCGCATCACGGCATTAAGTCCAGCGCAGTCTCCACCACTGGTTAAAACACCAATTCGCTTCTGTGCTCCCATGGAACTTTATAGATTTTTCTGATTGGCTTACAGTACCACAGGGCTTCCCCATCTAGATCAAACAAAACGACTGGAAGCTTAAGATTGACAAATTTATCTCAGTCGTGGCTCTTATCATAGATACAACCATCAGACTGACCCGCACCCCCTGAACTTCATGCTGCCTCGCATCAAAGACTTAGCTGCCACCCTTTCTCCGCGACTGATTGAAATTCACCGTCATCTTCACAGTCATCCTGAGCTGAGTGGTCAAGAGCACCAAACTTCAGCTTATGTTGCTGGGGTTCTCTCCTCTTCAGGACTGCACATTCGTGAGACCGTCGGCAAGACTGGAGTTGTGGGTGAGATTACGGCCCAAGGACCCGACCCCCGACTACTAGCGATTCGGGCTGACATGGATGCCTTGCCGATTCAGGAAGCCACAGGTTTAGAGTATGCCTCCCGCCGCCCAGGCATTATGCACGCTTGCGGCCATGATGTGCATACAACTGTTGGGCTAGGTACAGCGATGATTTTGTCCCATCTGCGAGATTCTTTACCTGGGAATATTCGCTTTTTGTTCCAGCCGGCAGAGGAAACGGCTCAAGGGGCCAGGTGGATGATTCAGGATGGTGTGATGGAGAACGTCAGTGCGATCTTGTCGCTGCACGTTTTTCCCTCCGTGCCAGCTGGTTCTGTGGCAGTTCGCTACGGCGCATTAACGGCGGCGGCAGACAATCTAGAGATTACAATCATTGGGGAATCGGGCCATGGGGCGCGTCCCCACGAAGCGATCGATGCGATCTGGATTGCCTCCCAGGTGATCACATCACTCCAACAGGCAATTAGTCGGACCCAAAATCCACTGCGACCAGTTGTATTAACCATTGGTCAAATCAAGGGTGGTCGGGCCCCAAATGTGATTGCTGACCAAGTTCGGTTACGCGGCACTGTGCGATCGCTGCACCCAGAGACCAGTGCCGCCTTGCCCCAGTGGGTGGAAGAAATTGTTGCCAGTATTTGCCGTCCCTACGGGGCTCGCTATGACATCAACTATGAACGGGGCGTGCCTACAGTCCAAAATTCCCATCAGCTATCGCAATTAATTGAGGTTGCGGCTCAGGAAGCTTGGGGCTACGAAGGCGTACAAGTTTTACCAGAGCCTTCTCTGGGGTCAGAAGATTTTTCGCTTTACCTAGAGCATGCTCCTGGAGCCATGTTTCGCTTAGGGGTAGGCCGGAAAGACAAACCCAACTATCCGTTGCACCATCCCCAATTTGCGGTTGATGAATCTGCGATAGTGACTGGCGTAGTCACTATGGCCTACGCTGCTTACAGGTATTGGCATCAGTGTTCTTAAGCCCGCCCATCTTAGGGATCTTGAGACTTTTGCGGTGATTCGGCAGTCGGCCACAGTAGACACAAACCCATAAATGCGAAACCAATAGCCGCAATCGCCTTTAAAAAGTAGGTTGGTAATAATTGGGCAACCCCTTCCCCGGCCAGCACACCCAAAAAACTGGTAAAAATCAATGCCGCTGCTGTTCCCAGAAATACAATCCGAGGGGATTTTGAGCGGCTACTGAGAGTGATAGCTGCCAGTTGACTTTTGTCTCCCAGCTCCGAGAGGAAGACCATCATAAAACTGATTCCCAGAAGATGCCAGTTCATACTACAGGTGAGTGATATCCCATAACAGCAACACGGCAATTAGAAGTAGACTAGCTCCGGCGGCTGTCCTAAGGACATCTGGTGTGAGCCGTGAAGCCAGCCACCGTCCTAGGATTACCCCCACCAAACTCACTAGAACCAGAGCAGAAGCTGCTCCTGTAAAGACAATCCAAGGCGATTGCGATTCAGCAGCCATCATTAAGGTTGCTAGCTGGGTTTTGTCTCCCAATTCTGCTAGAAAAACAGTAAAAAAGGCCATGAAGAAGGAGCGACCCAATTCCTTTGGAGATTGCTTTTCGGCAGATAGCTTAAGGGAGGTGGGCTCTTGATCTTGAAGCTTATTACTGATAGTAGTGCGCGGTGGCAGTTCTGGCTTGATAAAGTTTGGCATGGAAGCCACAGTATGGCTAAAGAATAAGCTGGTTCAGCTTGAAATTAAAACTTTGCAGGACTGCAAATTTCATATTTGCTTCATTTTACGAGCAAATAACCGACAAATAGCACTTTGGATAACCATCCCGACTTATCCGTTCCGCATCGGATTAATTGGAACCTGCAATCGTACGTTCAAATTGCAGCTTTTCTAAACTGGTTTCACCGTATACGCCATCAATTTGCTGCTCACAGCAGGCGATCGCAAAGTCATTGAGTTCTGCTGGTGCGATGTCATAGAGGTCACGAAAAACTTCAGGTGCAACCCGACAAAAGCGGGGACGTTCTGCATAAATCTTACAAGTACGAGTGCCAGGCTCAAAGTTGATACACCAGCCATCTTTACCAACCATGCTTAGGTAGAGCTGAAGTTCAGACGCAGACAAGTACTTATCTAAATCTGGACGCTCTGCCGGGTCAAGGTGACAGCAGGCACCACAGCGACTGATACAACTCCAGATTGCCATTGGTATTAATTGGTTATAGAAAGCTGGAGCCTTGAGTCTAACAGTAGCTAGTACTCACGGGGAACATAAAATCTCAACTAGCACCCTATCTTGAGCGCAAACCAACAGGTCAGAGAAACTGATTGCAACGGGTTACGTGGAGATAAGTGAAATATATTAATCAGTTAATAAACTTCAAAAACTTTTATCAGATAGAGCTCTAAATAGGCTTTATTGTAACATCTATAGCTATTGTATTTTTAGATTTTTGATGTATCCTATGACTGCATCTTATTTAAATTTTTTATGCTAAGCAAAAGCTATTACCTATGATATTTGGAGAGATATTTTATGCCATATTTCTAATTTTATCGCTGTTTATTTACTGGGCTGTAGATAGCAAATTAAGAGTTGGTGTAATTGCAGCTTCTGGTGTTGCTTTTTATGCTTACTATGCTAACTATTGGGTACTTTTACTAGTTGGAATAACTTTAGTATCGTGGGCTACATTGCTTTGGTCACCGCTACAAGTTGCAGTAGGTAATGGTACCGCAGCTTCTTCTGCGCCGCTTCAGAACAACCGTCATAGTAACGCACTAGCCATAGCATTCCATGGGAAAACCGAAAGCAACTTCAGCCAAGGGTTAGCGCTCGCAACGATTCCAATATTTGTATGTATCCTTGGCTACTTTAAATACGGTGGTTTTATTCGAAGCATATTTACGGGAGGAGAAGTGCAGCCCGTTATTGTTCCTTTAGCAATTTCATTTTTTACTTTTGAATTTATTCATGTTGCCTATGAAAAATACAAAGGCAATTTAGAAAAAGTAAGTTTATTAGACTATTTTTCTTTTATTTTCTTCTTCCCAACAATGATTGCTGGCCCGATAAAAAGGTACGGCCAGTTTTCGCAGCAGCTTGAGGCAGCAACATTAACAGCCAAAGATTTTTTGGAGGGTTTGTTTAGAATTATCCTCGGGCTTACTAAGAAGGTTGTTATTGCCGATAATTTGAACACCTACATTCAAGAGATCGGCTCTCCAGAAAAAACCCAAAACACAGTTTTATTAAGTGGGGCAATTTTTTTGTACGGTTTTCGGATTTACATGGATTTTTCTGGATATAGTGATATTGCGATCGGCAGTGCCCGACTTTTTGGGATTAAAGTTCCAGAAAACTTCAACTACCCTTATTTACAAACCAACATTACTGCTTTTTGGCGGCACTGGCATATTAGCTTGTATACCTGGCTAGTTGATTATGTTTACATCCCCTTAGGCGGAAGCCGGGTTGGTGTTTCTCGCGCCTTACTCAACGTTTTAATCACAATGGTGATTTCTGGGATCTGGCATGGTGCAGCTTGGAACTTCATTTTATGGGGTTTGTGGCACGGCATTTTGTTAGTCATTCACAAAATTTATGCTGATTCTGTCAAGCCGAACATTAAACCAGATGTCTTACAGGGTAAGTACTATCAAGTTTTAAGTTATTTACTGACTATGGTTGCTGTGTGGTTTGGCTGGTGTCTATTTATGTGGCCCCTAGCTGATGTCAGCCGTTATTTACAACTTCTTGTGAGGGCAGTAACATGAGGCAGTTTTTGCTGGAGATCAGTCTCGCCTTTATCATGTTGTTTCACGTTTTTTTGATCTTAAGTTTGGGGGCCTCCAGTAGCGAGTTTATCTACATAGATTTTTAGTTGAATAGATTGAAAGGCAGGGGGGTTGTTGTGTCATCAAGACGGAATATCTATGTAGATTACCTGGGTTGGTTAAACCCAGCCTCTGCACAACGGATTTTAATCCTTTTTCTGATTGGCTTACTGGTAGCAGAGCTTTGTCTGCGCATTCTAAATCCGCAGTACTCGCGTACAGCCGTTAGTTCTCTGCACGGAACCCGTGCCATTTTCCAACAGGCTGTTGAATACCGTGAGGCCAAAATTATTGCTGTTGGGGACTCTACATTAGTTGGAGGTGGCGTCTACGACCACAACAAAACTGTCATGGGCCTCTTGGCAAACGCTTTAGAGACAAAACCCCGTTTGTTTAACTTGGCAGTTCCGGGAGGGGATGCCACGACTTCAGCGCTTCTTTTAGACAGTGTTAAGAAAGCAGGAGTAAAAAATGTAGAAAGGGTGATCATTGAAGTCATACCTAGCAAGTTTCGCGTCTATGAAGCAGGAGCGGTGACTTCTAAAGATACAGCTAAAGGTACGGCTGAGTCCCTGCAACGCTACATACCATTTATCAATCCTCAAGCTTTCGGTCTAGATGTGCCGAAGTTACCCTACACTGACCAGTTTGAAGTTGCAGCAGAGTGGATGCTGGGCAACCTGTCGATGCTTTACCGTCACCGAGATTTTTTGCGCACGGAATATGTTGGCAATTATCCAGCTCTCTGGTTTGTTGGTACGTTGATCCCCCGCCCGATGCTGGCACGCTTGTTTCCGAGTAAAGCGGAGGGCACCAATCGGTTAGCGGCCCGGACTGACGATTTTCCCTTTAAACCGGAGTTCGTCTCAGAACCGAATAGCCGTCTACCCCGATTTACACCCCATACGCAAGGTGATTATCTAGAACAGGCAGTCGCGATCGCTAAAAGCATCAGTTCTAAGCCGCCGATTATTCTTTCCTTTCCTACCCATTACGAGTATGACCAAATCAATACCGAACAACGGCACTACTATTTGAGGTCTTTGCAGGAGTATAAGCATTACTTACAGACCGTTGCGGCTCAATCTGGGAGTGAACTTGTGGTCATTCCCTCAGAAAAGTTTCAAGCCCCAGAACTGTGGACCCGTACTCCAGCTCACTTTAACGCCAGAGGATCAATGGTTATATGGAAAATGATGCAGCCCCAGCTTTGCTCGCTATATTCCTCTACCTGTAAGCCTCAAAGTGCCTGAAGTAAATGATGAAGCTACAGGCAACGATTGTGATAGTACGCAAAACTAGGGAAAACAAGCAGATCGGCACGCCCCTTAACGGGTAAAATAAGTTTCTAGAAGCTCGTTATTTAGCACAAACAAAGCTGGATTAGGTTGAGAGGCACAATGGATTTTTTAAATAGTTTTTTGAGTGGCTTTGGGAACGTGAACTGGGAAGTAATCGCTCAGCTATCAATGGTTGGTTTAATTATTCTGGCTGGTCCAGCCGTAATATTTTTACTGGCAGCTAGAGGTGGTGATCTCTAGGGTTTGATTGTTCTCAAGCTTGCACCTGAACTGTGTGCAAGCTCATTGCTGACAACTGCTCAGCAGAAGAAAGATACCAGCACCGCAGCTGCTCTAGCTCTTGGGCTAAAGAGCTGGTTTCTGGAAACTCAGAGCAAGGATAGCCAAGTTCACGCAAAGCCGAAACTAGGGTAGAAGGGGCAACCCACCATT
The DNA here is from genome assembly GCA_902806435.1 of uncultured Synechococcales cyanobacterium. Classification (GTDB taxonomy): domain Bacteria; phylum Cyanobacteriota; class Cyanobacteriia; order Thermosynechococcales; family Thermosynechococcaceae; genus CADCWO01. The sequence goes on from CADCWO010000104.1 coordinate 53,153, forward strand.
GCTGACCAAGCTGAAGTAAGTTGAGCTGCTCAGGAGAGGTGCTTAAAAGTGCTTCTAACTGTGCTCGCAATTGAATAGCCTGAGGGAGTTCAGGAAGACCTTTGCGAACGTAGACTTGCTGAGGTTTGCCCAAAGCTAGAAGCCAGCCCAGATGAATCCATGAGGGGGGCAATGTCCACAGAATTAGCACTTCACAGCTCCGGCGGGGGCGATCGTATTCAATCAGTTTGGTAGTAGAACTCGATAAACAAGGTCTTTGAGCGCCATAGAGCAAGATGTTTCCCTGGATTTGGGGCAGTAGCTCGTTGAGTGAATCTAAAGTAAACCAATCAGGCTTTGTCGTAATAGTGGGTGGTCCGGAACAGCATAAAGCTAAGTTGAAATTGGCTGTCTTAGCTACCGGTAGCATTGAAAGCATTTTTCCTTGTCTTATGGCTGCACTTCCCCGTTTAGGTTTAGTTTGCAGGATATCGAATTTGAGGGTCGGCTGGTGAGCATCTAGCTGGATACCAACCAGTTCTAACTCCAAATTACTACTACCATTCCAACAATTTTCTCGCAGGCGATAGGCAACATCTACTTGCTCTGGTAGCGGATAGTATTGACCCCAGTTCCAAGCGATCGCTTTAATCGTAATTCCCTGGGAGTGAGCTTGGGTCAGTGTGAGTTTGAGGTGAGCCAGTCCTTTACCTATTCTTTTTTGCTCCCTCACTTGCACCTGCGGCATCCAGAATACAGGATCTGGGTTATCAATTCCGCACGGATGCAGGGCATCGATTTGTTGGTAAAGCTCCAGATTAATTTGATCCAAGCTAGCCTGGACATCAACCTTAACCAGCGGTTTCAAATGTTCTGGTTTCAGGTGCTGATGAGCAAAGGCACTCAGTCGCGATCGCACCTGCTCTAGCTGCTCTGCTAAAAAAGAGAAGCCCCCTGCCGCTCGATGTCCGCCAAATTTTTCCAATAAATCCTGGCAGAACTGTAAGGCTTCAAACACCGGGAATTCTGGAATGCTGCGAGCTGACCCCCGAATGTACTGTTGAGCGTCATCTTCGTAGGTGCCAATAAATACAGGCACCCCGTAGCGTTCCACCAAGCGAGAGGCGACGATGCCAATTACTCCGTGATGCCAATCTGGCTGCACAATTACCAGCACCCGGGTTTGCTGCAAATTAATTTCACTGCGCTCACACCAAGCGATCGCTTGCTGCTCAATTTGCTCACATAATTGCTGACGGTGTTGATTGATTTGTTCGCACTGCATCGCCCGCTCCAAGGCCACTCCCCAGTCATCGGTTGTGAGTAACTCAATCACAATTGCTGGGTCCGCAATTCGGCCTACGGCATTGATCCGGGGCCCTAGTCGAAAGCCAATATCTTCTGGTTTTAAGGTTTTTGTCTCTCCACTTAGCCCTGCCACCTGGATTAATGCCTGCACACCTGCCAATTTTGACTGCGGCAGCAGTTTTAAGCCCCGCCGTACCCAACGCCGATTCACCCCTGTCAGCGGGGCCAGATCCGCAATCGTACCCAGGGTGAACAATTCTAGGAGCGGGGTAATCAGTTCCTGAGTTTTTCCTAAGTGCTGAGCTAAAGTCACGGCCAGGATATAGGCAACTCCCACCCCAGCAAGACCTCGATAGGGAGAACCTAACTGGATCAACTTTGGGTTGAGGATGGCATTGGCTGGCGGAACTTCCGGGGGAACATCGTGGTGGTCTGTGATAATCACAACTAAACCCAACGCCCGCGCAGCGGCGATTGGCTGCACAGCGGCAATACCGTTATCCACGGTCAAAATCAACCGTACCCCTTCTGCGTGCAACTCCTCCACAATCCGCTGGTTGATGCCATAGCCCTCACTCATCCGGCTGGGGATGGCATAATCCACACAGGCACCCAGTAACCGTAGAGATCGCAGCAACAGAGCCGTACTGGTCATGCCATCTGCGTCGTAGTCCCCACAAATCGCAATTTTGTCCCTGGCGGCGATCGCGCTTTGCAATAACTCCAAACTGGTTGCAAGGTCAGGGAATTCTGCTAATGGTGAAGGCAGTACTTGAGACTCCGGCTCCAAAAATGCTTGCACCTGTTCCGGTGTAGTGACACCCCGATTAATCAACACCTGCGCCAATAAGGGAGATAAACCTGTAGCCTCGGCGATCTGAGTTGCCCGTTCTACCTGAGTAGAGGAAATTTGCCACCGCTGTTTGGGCAATTGCCGGAATTGGCGGGGTTGATGGACAGGTTCAGGTGCGTTTGGCTCTAGCACGGGAACTTTAATTCAAGCATTTGGCTTAATTAATCTCTATAGAACAAATTTATCGCGAGCGCTGATCAGTGTGTAGATTGAGCGATCTCAAAGTTAAAGCAGACGTAGTTGAGTTCCCTTATCTTCTACCACTACCTGGTCTTTAGAGGTGTCTTCCTCGCTAAGTGAATTCAACCACGCCTCCCCGTCAGCAGCTAATAAACTTTGGGCTGCCTCGCGCATAGCGTCGGCAATGTTCTTCAGGTCTTCCCGACTGGTGAGATAAGCTTGCAAAGCGTCTAAGGGGGCAATACCACTGCCAGCCCCTAGCTCCGGCAACCGTGGCCGTGCCAGTTGACTGACTAGTTCAGGATGAATCGTGTAGCTGTGGGCGGTACTTAAAGATTGGTGGAGTGGGGCTGTATCAATGTGATCCAGTTGATCAGCCCGGATTTTGTAGATCAGCCGGACGATCGCATCTTGAATAACTTCTGGTTTAATCGCCTGCATCAGGACCGATTGAGGGTCTTCAACTCCAGACAGATCAACATTTAGGGTTCGGAAAGAACGCACAGATAAGGGACAAAACTGGAACCGCGTTTGACCTCGCTCTACTTCCACTAGCATGAAGCCTTTATCTTCGTGTTCTTCGCCAAAATCGACACGTTCAATGCTGCCAGGGTAGACCACCGGAGGTTGGTAGCACAGGATTTGATGCTTGTGCACATGTCCTAGAGCCACATAGTCAAAACAGGGCCGAACCAGCAGGGACATGGGGACGGTAAACCCTTTACCAACGGCCAAAAATCGCTCAGCCCCATAGTGGGCGGTATCGATCATTAAGTGGGCTAGCAGCACCGTGGGCACGTCAGCGTCTAATCGCCGGATTTCTCCTTCTAAGGCTACGACTAGACGGCTAATCAACAATTGGTTCACATCAGCCAGGGAAACTCCTTCCGTTTCAGGCCGTGTAAGAAGGGTGGAACGAGTAAGCCAGGGCAGCGTGATCACCTGCACAGGGCCGTTTTGGGTTTGAATTCGGTGAGTTTCCAGGCGGTCGCCAACCACAAATCCGGGTACCCCCAAGGTGCGGTAAATGCACAAACTGGCTCCCCCTTGCCCTTGGGAGTGCTGGTCGTGGTTGCCTACTAGGAGAACTGTGGGGATGCCAGCATCAACCAAACGCCGAAACTGGTTGGCAAAGGCTTCCTGGACTATAGGTGGCGGGGTGGCATCTGGGAAGGCGTCACCGCCAAATAGCACTAAATCGACAGGTTCGGCGATCGCGCGGTCAATACAACAACTCAGGGAACGAACAAAATCCTCAAATCGGGTATTTAGCCCACTGACTGGATTCAATCGCCCATGGGAAAAACCACTTCCCAAATGGACATCAGATAGGTGAAGGATTTTGATCATTGATTCAGTACCACATCCTTGAGTTACCTAGGACTCACTCACCAGTTGCAATCACAGCATTAAATTCCTGTTTTACTGAACTTCTAAGGCTGGAAGTCACTGTAGATAACTAGGAGTCTAACTTAACAACGTAGTGAAGACCTTAGGATTGAACTAAGGAGGGCTTGGTACTTTAGGCTAACTTATAATCTCATTTTTTCTTCACCAAAGCTTTTTCTGAAATTGCCCGCTCAATAAACTGAAGTTTTGGTCGTGGCACTTCTTCAATGCGAATTTGCAGGTTTACAGCTTTCACTTTCATTTGCAAGCTTATATACGACAGTAGGGCGTAGATAAAAACAACAATTCCCATCATCTCAAAGAATTCCTCGATGCTTACTATCAGAACGTACGCCATGTTTTCCTGACCGTAGAAATCTGTCTGATATGCACCTACTAATTCCATGCCTAAGGCACCTGCAAGATAGACTAGCCCAGCCAGTAGAAAGAGACGCCTTGTCTTGCCAGGAAGATGGGCAAGGAATCTTAGATATGCCAATACAAACAAAAGAACAAGGGCAGCAGCAGGAATTACCCAAGCGAAATACAACAGGCCACTAGTATTGAGTGCAGATCTTACTGGGTTAATTGCTTCTTCATGGATGCTGGTTGCTTCGTCTACAGATAAATAGAGAAAGATGATTGACAGGACCCACCAATGGAGGGAATAGCGGTCACCAGCTCTCTTCCTAATAGAGGCGATTAGGAAGAGCATGCTTGAACAAAATAGTAAGGCAAAGCAAGAGTATAACGTAGGGATGTTCCCCTCTCTATCAACACTGAAGAGCCGCACGAACCCTAAAAGAGTTTCATATCCTAGGACGAGCTTAGCGAACTGACCAGTAATGCTTGCTAATACCAAGCATAAAACTACATAAGTTAAAACCTGGGTAACTCTCTTTGGAGAAACCGAGAACGAAAGATTCATAGTAGGGTTTTCTCGATAGATGTAAGAGTTTGAAGCGAGCCCCCCAAATATCTTTTCTGCCTAGTACATGGCATCCATGCCAATGTCACTAAATGTGTTTACCTTTTCTTAAACTAATTATAATTTTTGCATAACTTTTGAGTGAAGGATAGCCACCAAAACTAGTATTACAACCGCACTTATCTAGTAGATTGTTTATTCGGCAGTTCGGATAGCTTCAGAGATGCTTTGCCATACTCCTTGTTGTCGCCAGCGAAACAGGTAAGAA
>CADCWO010000105.1 GCA_902806435.1 uncultured Synechococcales cyanobacterium
AGGCATTGCCGCTCTTCTGATACAACTGTACCCACTGCAGCCGAGCCTTCACTTTTCGTTCTTCTTCCATGCCTAGTTCCCTCGAAAATGAGAGAACTATACCTCAATCATGTTAATAAATCTCACACATCCAAGGTGTTAGCCCGTTTGTTCTGAGCAGCTTTCGCTACTACGTTGAAGACCACAAGCGCGGTGCCTTTGAGTTTGGTGCTCCAACAACAGATGTTTATGAGCTAACAGGTCGCCCAGCAGAGAACTTTGAGACGATTGCACGGCGCTATGTTGCCTTGCCGTTTGCCCGACAGACGCTTGTCAACCGATTACGTGCCTTCGTGAATTTTAATCTCGTCCCATTCACCCCTGGTTATAACCTGGATTGGTTTGAGCGCGAGCAATTTCACCCCATGCCGCCAAAACCTAAATTTGCAATGGACAATCAACACTGGCAAGCCGAGCACAGATCACACTTCACGTAGCGGGTGGTTATGCAGTGCTTTGATTCGGAGAAATTTGCATGACTGACACGCTCCTTCTTGCGTTCAAACAATTGGAAACTTAAAAATGAACACAAATTGGATAATTGCTGACTGGCAAACCAAGATCCGATCGCCCCAACTGGTCGCTGTAGTTATGGGTTGCCTACTCATCCCCGCAAGTGGCATCGCCTATCAATCGCAGTTGACTCGCTCAGCCCCTCAGCCAGTACAAAGTGCGACACATGTAGTGCAGGAGGTTTCAGCTTTGGGACGACTGGAGCCAGAAGGTGAAGTGATTCAGGTGTTTGCGCCTACATCTGCGGAGGGGGCACGAGTCGAAACCATTCGCGTCACTCACGGTCAACAAATTCGCAAAGGCGATGTGATTGCGGTTCTCGATTCGTATGCGCGGCGGCTAGCGACCTTCCAGGAAGCTCAGGAACAGGTAAGGGTAGCTCAAGCTCAGTTGAATCAGGTGGAAGCGGGTGCAAAGTTGGGACAAATTCAGGCACAGGCGCGAGTAGTTGATCGCCAGCAGGTGGAATTACAAACTGAAACTGAGGCGCAGGAAGCGACGATCGCTCGTCTGCAAGCAGAACTGCACAATGCGGCACTGGAAGCGAGGCGATATCAGGTGCTGTATAGCGAAGGAGCCGTTTCTGCGTCTTTGCGGGATGGTAAGCAATTGACCGCCGAAACAGTACGACAACAATTGAACGAAGCGCAAGTTAATTTGAGCCGAATTCAGAGATCGCGGCAGCAGCAGGTTTCTGAAGCACAGGCGACGCTCGACCAGATTGCTGAAGTGCGTCCGGTAGATGTGAATGTGGCACGATCGCACGTGTCTGCGGCGCATGCAAGGGTTGCACGGGCACAGGCAGAACTGGATCTGGCGACGGTGCGATCGCCCCAAGATGGACAAGTCCTCAAAATCCACACTCGCCCTGGAGAACTTGTGGGTGATCAAGGCCTTATCAGTCTGGGTCAGACTCAGCGCATGGTGGCAGTGGCAGAAGTGTATGAGTTAGATGTCAGCCGCATTCGGGTCGGGCAGACGGCAACCGTGATTAGCAAGAACAATGCTTTTCCAGATGTGCTGCGCGGTCAGGTTGTAGAAGTGGGGCTGGAAATTAACAAACAAGATGTGTTGAACACCGATCCGGCGGCACAGTTTGATGCGCGGGTGGTGGAAGTAAAAATGTTGCTGGATGAAGCCGCTAGCCGTCAGGTTGCAGGGTTAACCAATTTGAGTGTTCAAGTATCCATTGATGTTAATTGAGGAAATGGCAGAACTGAAATGACTCAAAAGAAAAAACCGCTGTTTCTCTCTTGGTTGCAGTTACGCAAAGAACGGGCACGGTTACTGGTAGCGATCGCCGGGATTAGCTTTGCCAATGTGCTGATGTTTCTGCAAATGGGCTTTCGGGGAGCGTTGTTTAGTAGCGCTGTGGAATTCCACCATAGCCTGAACGGTGAACTCGTCATGATGAGTAGTCGATCGCGTTCGCTGATTTCCCTTGATCGGTTTACAGAGCGCAGGCTTTATCAAGCAGCAGGCGTAACTGGGGTTGCATCGGTCAGTCCGATTTACCTGAATACGATTCAGTGGCGTAATCCTGACAACAAGGAGATTTGGGATATCTACGCCATTGGTATCAATCCAGAACACCAGGTGTTGAACATTCCTGGGGTAGAAGCCAACCGCAAGCAACTGCGACAGCCCGATACCGCGCTGTTTAATTTGGGTTCTCGTAAGGAATTTGGTCCGATCGCTCAACAGTTTCAGGCAGGAGAGATAATCACGACCGAAATCAATGAACGCCAGGTGCAGATCCAGGGTTTGTTCAAACTTAGCCCCACGTTTGGCATTAATGCCTATTTAGTCACAAGTGATGTCAACTTCTTACGCATGGCGACCTTTCGTCAGGGTGGGCTCATTGATGTAGGCGTGATTAAACTTCAGCCCGGCGTAGATATCCAGGCGGTTCTGGCAGAGATGCGATCGCGCCTACCTAATGATGTCAAAGTTATGACCAGAGACGATTATGCAAAAGCAGAAGTTGCCTTTTGGAATGCCAGCACTCCCGTAGGCTATACCTTTGATTTGGGTGTGGTCATTGCCTTTATTGTCGGGGCTGTGATTGTCTATCAAATTCTCTACAGTGATGTGACGGATCACTTACCAGAATATGCCACCCTCAAAGCAATGGGATTTCGCGATCGCTATCTCCTCATGGTTGTGTTCCAAGAAGCTCTGATTTTGGCGGTCATGGGGTTTGTTCCGGGGACTGCGATCGCGCTTGGCATCTATCGAATTACGAATGTGGCGACTATGTTGCCAATGGCAATGGATTTGGGGCGAATCGTGTTTGTTTTGATCCTCACTGCAATCATGAGTTCAGTTTCTGCTGCAATGGCAGTGCGTAAGCTGCAAACTGCTGACCCTGCCGATATTTTCTAGGAGTTGAGCATGTCCAAATTGCTAGAAATAAATGCCATTAATACCACTACACCTGCTATCTCCATTAGCCATCTGAATCATTACTATGGTCAAGGCTCTCTGAAAAAACAGGTTTTGTTTGATATTAATCTGCACATCGATCGTGGCGAAATCATCATCATGACAGGGCCGTCAGGTTCGGGTAAAACCACATTGCTGACGCTGATGGGAAGTTTACGATCGGTTCAAGAGGGCAATTTAAGCATCTTAGGACAAGAGTTGCATCATGCCAGTAAAGAACAGATGACCCTGGCTCGTCGCAATATTGGCTATATTTTTCAAGCGCACAATCTTATTAAACTTTCTGACTGCCTATCAGAATGTTGAGATGGCATTGGAACTTCAAGAAGTCACTGTTGCTGAAGCTGATGCCCGCATTCGGACTGTCCTAAGCGCCGTAGGTTTGGAAGATCGAATGGACTACTATCCAGGCAATCTATCGGGTGGACAGAAACAACGAGTGGCGATCGCCCGTGCCTTGGTCAGCCAGCCCAAAATCATCCTGGCAGATGAACCCACTGCTGCACTCGATAAGAAATCAGGACGGGATGTAGTAGAAATTATGGAAAAACTCGCAAGAGAGCAGAGCTGCACCATCTTACTTGTGACCCATGACCGCCAAAATCAGAGCTTCTTGGAACACAACCATGAGGAGATAGCGATCGCGA
>CADCWO010000106.1:0-1840 GCA_902806435.1 uncultured Synechococcales cyanobacterium
ACAGGTCAGGGCAGCATATGACTCCTCAAAGGAGCGCATTCGCTGTAGTGACTATCTTCTTGATATGGCAGCACTCTAGGTACCTTGTTTTATAACTCATGTTAATAAATCTCACACATTCCTGTGTTAATGCCAGAGTTTTTGACAACTTGATTGACCCGTCGGGTGAGGTCATGCATATCCCCATGACCTTTGGTGGATAAATTGATTTGTTCTTGATGAACCATGATGAAGTCTTTTGTAGATTTGGCAAGATGGCGTGGTGTGCTTTAAGCGGCTAGTAGAACCCTAAAATCACTACTCCTACTAAAAGCGCTGCCACCAGTGGCACACTGAGATTATCTGTACCGTGCGGTGAAACCGCTTCAACTAGCGTAGCGCCCGCCGCGCCTACCAGTGCTGCACTAAACGCTTGCCCTGGATGAGAAGGCATTGAGTGTGGACTGAGCGACGAGCCAGGTAGTAGTAGCAGTACCAGGAACATCGCTACCGCGCTCGCTAGGAACATTGCTACCGACCCCTCGTAGGAGCGCTCACTCTGACCCACCCGGTAGCGGTGCTGCCCGATTCTTTTGCCGATCAATGCCGCTAGCGCATCCCCCCAGGTCATTGCCATCACCCCAGCTACAGCAATGGGAACGCGATCTACCGGACCATCCGGTCGCCACAGCAGCCCGAACAGTAGCGTCACTGAGATGGCGAAATAGACAGTGCCAGGTGAATTTGATTCTGCGTCTATTGCGCTAAAAACTCGGTAGCGGTAGAACAGGTAGTTGAAGAAGATAAATGTGGCGAAAGGCAGAATGCCAATTTCCCAACGGCCAAACAAAAATAGCACGCCGAAAACCCACATTCCCGCACCGATATGGATGATTTTGCGGGTCAGTTCTTGTTTTTGACCGCCCAGTCGCCGCAGCAACTCACCGACAACAAGCAGGGCGGTAGCGTAGCTATACGAGGCGACAAGTCCGATAAGGTCACTGTTGCTCATGGATGAAACTCAAGACGAATGAGGACTAGAAACTCGGCGCACTTGCAACAAAACTATTGGCAGTAAGGGCAACTCATGAAACTGATATGGTGTGGCAGATCTGAATCATTGCCCAAGATAGCAGATTATCCCCTGAACTATTTGGGATCGGAAAACTGCCACTTTCAGCTAGCTTAGTCAACGTAGATAGTAGCTGATGAGACGGTTCCGGCAGTTTCTCCAGCCTTATCATTTCGGCATCTTACTTTGCTAGCGATTGTGATAACGTATCAAATTCGTGTTAGAAATAATGTCTTTACCACAAGTAACCTCTAACACATTTTAGGTGAATGATTTCCCCCATGCATGACTCTCAAACAGTTGAACAACCTACTGATGTGACTCTCTCCAAGTTGTTGGAAGTGGATGCAGATTTAGCCGCTCAAGTAGCAGCACTGAGCGTGCAGTTAGAGAATGTGCAAGAAAAACGTCGCAGCCTCCAAACAGTGATTGCTATGTTCACATCCACAGATAACCTTGCTGTGCTTGAGGAGCAACAACCACAGACAGCAACAGCTGAGGTAAATGGGCTTGAACCTGCTACAGAAGTGTCACTAGAACCATTAACCGCACCTCCTGTGGCTGAACTTAATGGAGAAGACACAACAGATAGTTCAACTGAGGCCGTTGAAGAACCCCAACCCTCTGGTAGTAAACGTCGTTCCACTAGAGCAAGCAAGTCAGCCAAACCAAGTGGTAGGTCCTCCAAAGGGTGGCAACACTACCTGCTGCCAGAGTTTGCCAAGTTCTCCCTGGCTGAAGCTGTTTCTGTTGTGCTTCAAAGTCAAGGGGATGAGGTATTTGATGTCT
>CADCWO010000106.1:1850-3644 GCA_902806435.1 uncultured Synechococcales cyanobacterium
AGCTCATCTCAGCCTGCTGAGGAACCTCAACCTTCTAGTAGCAAACGTCGTTCCACTAGAGCAAGCAAGGCACCTCAACCAAGTGGCAGATCCAAGGGGTGGCAACATTACCTGCTGTCAGAGTTTGCCAAGCTCTCTCTACCTGAAGCTGTTTCTGTTGTGCTTCAACGTCAAGGGGATGAGGTATTTGATGTCTCCACAATCCTAGAATCTGTGTTTGTGGAAGAGATTCCTCAAGCAGCACGTAGTGAAGCTCGCAACCGCATCGCCAACGTCCTCTCCATTGGCTTGAAACAAAACAAGTGGTATCGAGGTAAAAAAGGGCAGTACAGCCTCTCTCGCAAGGCAGCCGAGGCAAGCTTGGTAGCCTGAAGGGTTGCTGGAAGCAGTGGGGAAAGAAGCAATCTTCTTCAAGAGGCGGCATTGCTGAATAGCGGTATGATTTTACTCAATCTTGAGCAAAATCATAGGCCTTCCAAACACAAGTTCATACTCAGAATCAGCAACGCCAAGGGGCTATTGAGCGAGCACTTGCATCAGTAGACACTCATTCCCTAAAACTGATCAATTCATCTAGTTAGTTGCTCATGCGGGAGGTAAGTTGGTCTTCTAGAAGTCCTTGTAGCTCTTTAACCGGCCAAGGCTTCACTGGCTGGGCACTTCTTAAAGTGTCCTTTGGCTCCCTACTTTTGCGGCAAGGAAGTAGTAGATTGTACTGAGTGGGGAGTGAACATTTAATCTAAGAAGCTCTTGAGGTCGAAACATGACAAGACTCCCAGGAGCTTTTTCTATGGCCAAGTTTGTGCTTTTAGTACTAGCTTCCGGAGTACTCGCGCATACTGGCAACATGCTGATGCAGGCGATTGAGAGCTTGCGCCTCGAGCAGCATATCCGCTCTCGTACCGATAGATCAAGGATGGACACCTCGATGGGGCCAGCTTCAGTCCGGGCCGCGTTACCGACAATCAGCAAGCCGCGCCAGCATCTCCAACGAGTGCTTTTGGGCACGCCTGGAAACTTTAAGAATGTCGTGGATGGGACCCCGCAAATGACATCGAGATCCTTGGTCATTGGTTAGCTCCCTGTACTCAGTGGTCAAAAACCATCCAGGTTGGCCAGAGGAAGATCCCTGGCCACCTGTGATTAATACTCAGATGGCAGCATGAGTACGCCCATTGAGTAGTAAAGCTTGATTTGGGCTAGTGGGAAGTCGGTAAACTCAATGCTTTGCTGTATGGGAGGTGGTGTATCCTCTGAGGGAGTGTCCCGCCAGCAAGTCAAGACTGCACCATCTCCCTCAACCGAAACCCAGGACACAGCTTTCTGACCTTCCCGGAGCAAGTACCAGACCTGGAAGTCTGCCAACATCATATCCTTGCGGCATTTGGGCTGGTGTGACGCGATGGCATCTATCAGCCAGTAACAATGAGCAGTATCGGCCAGATACTTCACCCCTTCCGTGTAGATCAATCTCCCTGTCCAGTATCGATAGAACGTTTCACAGCCGTGGAAGCGAGAAAGGGCAGCTTGTATTTCCGCAGCCTGGTCCACTAAAGCTTGTTCGTTTGTCATTGGTAACATCCTTGTAGAAGAGGAGGGCTAAGCCTTATAGAGTGGCCTAGCCCTTGTAGTGTCAGTAGCTAGAAGGGGCAATCAAAATCAAGCACTTCAAACACGCCCCAATCTGCATAGTCGTGACAGTTGAGGATGTTGCGAATGGGGCTGAACCCGTAGGCATCGGTGAGTAAGTCCACCAGCTTTTCTTCTCCCGTCTGTCGGTGAATTAGAGTGATT
>CADCWO010000107.1 GCA_902806435.1 uncultured Synechococcales cyanobacterium
AGAGTTTAGTCAAGAACTTTGAACGAACGCTTGACCATGCTACGGCAAAGATCAATCTGTGTTTCATCCGATTGATGCTCAGACGCTTGGCAACTACATAGATATCAAATGGGCTCTATAATATTACGCCTCAAATCGAGGCGCTGATTTCATCAACCACCATTCAAAATGGTCAGGTTATAGTGTTCTCTCGGCATACCACAACCGCTTTAGCAATTAATGAAAATGAAGAGAGATTGCTTGCAGATGTCAAGGTCTATTTACAGAAACTAGCACCCAAATCAGAGCGCTATCTCCACAACGACTTGCACTTGAGAGATGTTCCTGAGGATGAACCCATAAATGCTCACTCTCACCTGATGGCAATAACGCTGAGTACGACTGAAGTGATCCCTGTTGTGGATAGAAAGCTAGCACTGGGAACCTATCAATCAGTCTTGTTGTTTGAGTTGGACGGGCCCCGAAAAAGGACAGTACTTTGTCAAGTTTCTGGTGATTGATAGATGTTACTTTCTCGGCCTCAGCGTGAACACTACGCCTTTATCAGACGATAAGCTGTCTCCTTTTTCTAGACTAAAGTTAAGCGACAAGTACAACTGATAGGGAGAATACAATGGAGCAGCTAGCCAGCATCGATCCCCTGATTGAACTCATGCTAGGTATTAGCCTCAGCGCTGCAGTTGGCTTCCGGGTATTTGCCCCTCTACTAGTGCTCAGTGGAGCTGCTGTGTTTGGACATTTAGACTTACCCACTGACCTAGATTGGGCTGAAACACCTCAAGCCCTCACCGTTTTGGCAGTTGCTTGCCTATTGGAGGTGGGCGGCTACTATATCCCTTGGTTTGATCATCTTCTGGATATTGTTGCCACACCAGCCGCTATCGTTGCAGGAACAATTGTTGCGGCCTCAGTTGCTCCTGAGATGAATTCTGTAGTGCAGTGGACGTTAGCACTGGTAGTAGGTGGTGGAACCGCAGGGCTCACGAAAGGGCTGATGAATATTTTGCGAGGGACCTCAACAGCCGCTTCTGGTGGGTTAACCAATCCTGTTGTGTCAACCATTGAACTTGTGATAGCCCTCGCTCTTTCAGCTCTGGCAGTGACCTTGCCTTTGGTAGCTGGTGCTGTAGTATTGACTACTCTGGTTGTTGCCATCAGGCAACTTTGGAGGATTATTGCTCGCCCTAGAAAGATTGATGAGACGGGCGTGATTTGATCCCACGCACAATTCTTGAGGGCACGCTACCGGGGGGAAGAGAAAGCTTAGCGCTGAACCTTACGAGTCACCTGGACCTCCCCTCGCCCCTATTGCGGGCGATTCAGTGGCATTAATTCAGCACAGTTCTGCTGAGGCAGATCTCTGCTATACGCAACTGATTGATTCGCCACTAGTTGCCTGGTTGTGGCAAATGGGGACCGGTGCAGGAGGACGAGTCAGAGGAGCTGTGGCTTTTGTATGGAACGTTGGCTCATGCTGTTCTGGAGCAGGTTGCAGGGGAGGGCGAACACGTTGAACCAAAGCGATCGCTGAGGTTGATGGTCTTGGTCTATAGGTGTCAGGCGGTACCGATTTGATTATTCTGCTAGATAGCACGCTTTAAGATTACATATCTCTAGAAACGGGTGGCCTTGCGCAGGGCAAGCTTCGAGGAGGACCTCCGTCTCATCTTTATTCCTGACGAGCGCTGGGCTACACTCGCCGCCTAGGCAGCAATGAAGCAAGGGGGAGATACCACCAGCGCTGCGTGTAGACGAATCACTAGAGGAAGCTCAGCAGTGGATGGAAAGTAATCAGTAAGGCGATTTAATTGTGAAGCACCCGGTGAGGGTAAGCTCTGTCTCGCCTAGTAACCCTACAGAGAACAATTGGCCACTGTATCATTCTCTTGAAGGGAACAGAGATAAGCTTTAAGCTGCCAGTTGAGTAGGGCCGGAACATTAAGCAACGGGGAAGGGACGGTAAAATTTCACAGTTTTTCCACAGGTCGGTTTCAATCTTGCTGCTGGTAAGTACACCCTCTCATAGTCTCAAATCTATTCTTGGGTATACTTTGAGGGTTGAAGCTCTAGAGGAAGTGCTTAGATGCGGGATATACCGGAGGAAACTACTATTGCTGGCATTACTATTAGCGAAATTGTCAGCGTTACTTGGGATGATGCGTTTACTTTTGAAACTGCGCCCGCATTCGAGGTTTCCACTCAATATTCCTCCCGTACTGTGGAACGCAACAAGCTAACAAACTCCGACTTGGCAACCCTAGGAGAGCTAGCAAACCTAGGTTAGAGGGCGTTACGAACCACTATGTAATTTCATTGTTTACCCTGGTTGTTGCGCTTGAGTCGTGATAAAGAGTCTTAGTGACTACTCCTTCGGTAATCAGCACTAATTTGGTAGGGACTTACCTGGATGAGATTGGCCGTGTCCCTTGCTACCTACTAGGGGGACCCTGCTTCGGTGACTACTCCGCCTGCTGAAGGGCCGTGGCAAGCATGCTGGCTAGCAGCCCCAGTAGCAGAAACATGGCTAGCCACAGAAGTTTATCTAAACTCATAGCAGCGAATGGGCTGGAGAAATCAAAAAGTAAACACTGCTTAAAGCCGTCAAAGTAGGACTTAGCAGCCCTAGGCCTAACCGCCATACCAGGCGCTAAAGAGCACCACGACAAGAAACAGCAGTAAAGAGGTTTTATAGCCCTACGGAGTTGTATTAAGACGTATAGTAGGGAAACAGAGTAACAGGAGGTCCTATGCCCGCTCCCTACAGTGATGACCTGCGCACCAAAGCAATCACTGCAGTGGAACGAGGAGAACGCAAAATAGATGTCAGTCGGATGTTAAACATCAGTCGCAACACCTTAGACCTATGGCTCAAACGCAAAGCCCAGGTTGGGGACTGCCGAGCGATCACCCACTATCAGCAGGGCTGTAGGCATAAAATCACTGACTGGCAGCGCTTTAGTGAGTTTGTGCAACAGCATGGAGATAAGACTCAAGCCCAACTAGCACGGTTGTGGGGAGATAACGTGACGCAGCAAAACATCAGTGACGCCCTGCGCAAGATTGGAGTTAGTCGTAAAAAAAGACCTACGGCTATCGAGAACGCGATGACCTCAAACGCCAAGCATTTCAAGAGCGATTGAAGAACAAGCCTGCGAGCCAGATTGTATATGTGGATGAAGCGGGGATTGATAATCGAGCAGAGTACCCCTACGGCTACTGCGAGATTGGGCAACGCTTTTACGCACTCAAATCAGGGAAGCGCACGAGAGCGGGTCAGCTGGATTGCTGCCCTCAATCAAGGGAAGTTGTTTGCACCGATGACTTTTGAAGGCTCGTGTAACAGAGACTTGTTTGAGCTGTGGTTAGAGCAGTGCCTGCTGCCACAATTGCAGCCAGGGGACATCATTGTCATCGACAATGCCAGCTTCCATCACTCTCAAGCAATTGAGGAAATCGTGGCCCAGGTAGGATGTGAGTTGTGGTATCTGCCGCCCTATTCCCCAGACTTGAACAAGATTGAGCAGTGGTGGTTTGGGCTCAAGAACTGGATGAGGCAACGCTGGAATGAGTTTGGTACCTTTCGTGACTGTGTCGATGCTGCCTTCAACCAAAGTCCTAACGTACATGCTTAGCGCTATACC
>CADCWO010000108.1 GCA_902806435.1 uncultured Synechococcales cyanobacterium
ATGACGGGCTCATCCGCATGGCGGCTGCTCGGCCAGGTGTAAAACTGGAAGCTAGAGCGCGTTAGGCTGAAGGGGTCAATCAGCTCTGGGTCTACGTGGCTATTGGGAATTGCAAACAAGTTGCCTTGAGTTGCGGGGGCCATTTTGACTTGTTTCTGGTAATCAGCAATCTGTTGCTTCCACTGCTGCAACCTGCCTATACCAAGCTCAAGTTGCGGTTCTTGGCTACGGAAGCGCCAGCTTGAGTACTGGTTGGACTGGGGCAGGAATGATAGCTGGGACTCGTCAGGATTCATGGCGCTGCCCGTCAGAATAATACTCTTATCTTGGCACTTCAGAAGTCATTGCTAAATGAGGCAGCTTCTGCGCGAATCGGCAACAATTCTATTGGAGAGACGATGACAAGAAAGTTCGGCTACTCTCCTTCAACCGCTGGGAGAGAATAGAGGCTGGGACACACTGCGTTGAGTGGAAGGACAATGCCAAAACTCCCAGAGTGCGATCAATGTCAGCTTTACTCCCTCACCCCCCACTTGGTCTGCGCCATCCACCCATCAGGCCCAGCTACAGATGAGTGCTGGGACTTTGCCCCGAATGCAGCGGCAACGATCACTACTGAAGATGAGGAGCTATGGTTCCCAGGCACTGCTAGCTATATTGAGGAGCTGATTCCAGAAAGCCACAGCCGCTTGACCCAAGAGGAGCAGCTTGAGCTGTTGGAGACACACCCTCTATTTACTGGCAGATGCCCGCAATGTGGCTATACCTTTAGCGAGGGAGAGATGCCAGCCGTACATTGGGACTGCCCATGTTGCGGCTGGGTGGACGAGAGCATTTAGCATAGCTGGAAGCGATCATTACTAGGCAGCAGCAAGGTTAAACCTCTGGCCTTTTCTCACCTTTCCCCACCGACAACCGTGAGCTGATGGAATACCTTGTATTTATGCGCTAGTGAACCTCCCCCCTGAGCTAGGGTCAGGACCCATAAACTGAACGAAAACTCGGATGACGACTTCGAGCCCAGGACGGACCTCATTCAACCGGTCGGTGGCTTGCCGGTGTAAGCTACCAATTGAGCGTCGAAAGCCCGCTTGTAGGCGGTCCGCGATTTGCCAGGGGCAACATAGGCACCCAGGTTCGGATATTCGTCCAGAATGCCCGAAGATTTCAACCTGAGCAGCACCGATACCATCATTAGGTCGCCCGCGCTAAACGCACCATCGAGCCAGTCTGCATCACCTAGACGAGTGGAAAGTTGGTCCAGCCGATTTCGGACACGCTCCTCGACTAAGGGCAGGCATTTCTTATTCCAAGGCTTGCCGCCTTCCAGCAGCCTGGCGATTCCGAGTTCAAGGATCGGTGGCTCCACCGTATTGACCGCGGCAAACATCCAAGTGATCACGCGCGCCCGGGCATTGACATCGACTGGCAGCAGCCCTGCATGGCGCTCTGCGATGTGGAACACGATCGCCCCTGTCTCGAACAGGGCAAGATCGCCTTCCTCATAAGTCGGAATCTGGCCAAAAGGATGAAGCGCCAGATGCGCGGGTTCCTTCATCGCACGGAATGAAACGAGGCAAACCTCGTAAAGTTGGCCCACTTCTTCAAGCGCCCAGCGCACGCGCGTATCGCGCGCCAGCTCCTTGCCGCCATCGGGCGACCGTTCAAAGGCGGTAATGGTGATGCTCGTTGTGAGGCTCCTCCTGGCAAAAATCATCGGCTGCGGGACTGACAAGCTGTCAAGGCAAATGCAACGAGATTGAAGGCGATCCCGCTCCGTGTCGAGTTTATCCGCATGGCAGACCTTTACAAACTCATATTCCATCTGATGCGACATCGTAATTCAAGCGCGGCAGGAGGACCTAGCGATGTCTGATCAATACTGGCTGACTAAGGCTCAGCTAAAGCGCATTGAACCCTTTTTCCCGCAGACGCGTGGCATTCCGCGCATGGACGACCAACGTGTGGTTAGCGGGATAATCCATGTGATTCGGAATGGTCTGGGATGGCGGGATGCGCCCACGGTCTATGGCCCCCACAAGACGCTCTACAACCGGTTTGTTCGCTGGTCACGCATGGTATCTTCGACCGAATCTTCGCCAGCCTTGCGGCCGAGAGCGGCCCACCCGACCGCGTGATGAGCGACAGCACGCATCTTAAAGGCGCATCGGACGGCTGGCAGTCTGCTCAAAAGGGAGATTCACCCCGTCTCATCGGCCGCACGAAAGGCGGGCTGAACTCCAAGCTGCACGCGGTTTTCGATGGCGCCGGCCGGCCAGTTATCTTTCTTCTCACAGAAGGACAAATGAGTGACCATAAGGGCGCGGCTCTGATCTATCCAGTGCTGCCAGACGCCGAGACGCTTATTGCCAACAAGGGCTATGATAGTGATACATTCCGAGAGGCTCTCGCCGGACGCGGCATCGCGCTTTGCATTCCACAGCAAGCAAAGCGCCGATTGCCCGCAATGTACTGCAAGACTTTATATCGATAGCGCCACAAGGTCGAGAACATGTTCGCAAAGCTAAAAGACTGGCGGCCTATCTCAATGCGCTACGACCGCTGTGCCCACACATTCTTCAGCGCTA
This sequence comes from uncultured Synechococcales cyanobacterium, assembly GCA_902806435.1. GTDB lineage: Bacteria > Cyanobacteriota > Cyanobacteriia > Thermosynechococcales > Thermosynechococcaceae > CADCWO01. The sequence goes on from CADCWO010000108.1 coordinate 2,589, forward strand.
TCTGCATCGCGGCAACCGTTATCTTTTGGCTCGGTCAATGAGGCTTGACCCTAGGCCCCCGTGATCATCCTGCGCTCAGTGTGGAAAGAGGAACTCCAACTAACTCTGCTCTAAGTCATCAAGAGCACTTATAGTGCTAGCAGGTGGGCTTATAGTTGTGTAGTTTGTTGCCTAGAGTTGTATTCTTTTGTTAAAAGCTATGGTGTCAATAGATGACATTATTTAAGTAGGAGTTAGCAGATTTAAGTGAGCCAAGTCATTGCACTTTTTAATCAGTCTGGTGGTGTGGGGAAAACTACACTTACTATGAACCTTGGATTCCAGTTAGCTGTACGAGGACATAAGGTTTTGCTAGTTGATATGGACCCACAAGCCTCGCTGACAGTATTCATGGGTCTAGATGTTACTGAGCTGGACAAAACTATCTATGATGCGCTGATATCAGAAACAGATGAGCCTATCCCCATCATTCATACTTTGAATCAGATGGACTTGTCACCAGCTAATATACTCCTGGCAAATGCTGAGCAGGAGTTGGTGCTAGCTGACCAACGTGAACTGAGACTCAAAGAGCCACTAACTCCTCTGGTAAGTGACTATGACTTTATCTTAATTGATTGCCCGCCCAGTCTTGGAATTTTAAGCCAAATCAGTCTAATTGCAGCAACTCATGTTTTAGTTCCAATTCAGACTCAGTTTAAGGCGCTCATGGGAACGGATGCTCTTTTAAAGACAGTCAAGAAAGTGCAACGTAGGCTAAACAAAAGCCTTGGAATTGCTGGCTTTTGCCCAACAATGTACTCCTCTGGTAACGCTCTAGATCAGCGCACTTTAGAAGCAATTACCGAACAACTGTCCCCTATAGGCAGAGTATTTACTCCACTCCCTCGTGCTACAGCTTTAGCCGAAGCCTCAGAGTATGGTAAACCCTTGGCTTCATCCCCTAAGAAAAATTCAGCAGTCTTAGCAGTATTTGACGAAATTGCAACAGCAATGGAGCATCTTGAATGAGTTCCCAGAAACCTCCTGTAAACAGATCCAGGCTCAA
>CADCWO010000109.1 GCA_902806435.1 uncultured Synechococcales cyanobacterium
ATACGTCAACAAGGGCGGTAAAAGTTGTGTTGCCCCCAAGAAGGTTGGTACAGCACCGATTCAAGCTTCAGGAGTGGAATACGAGTTCGAGTGCGGTTCGTTGGCTAGAAACCAAGCTGCATAGGCACTTGGGGGATTAGCCGCAAGGTATGGAACCTTGACAACTTGATTACCATGAGGGTGATAGCAAGTACCCTAGAACGCTAAAGTCCCTCCCCATAGGTGTAGTGGTGACAGCATCACCCCTACGGTAGCGACTAGCCATCAATCCGTAAAGCGGGGTGAAAAGGCGGTAACTGGTAGCCTAAAACCAGAATCCGGTTGAGCAAGAACCTATGGTTAGCGAAAGCAAAGATGCATTTGAGCCATCGTTACGTATAACCAGCTAAATAAGGCTGATAAGCTGGGAGACCCAAAAGGGCAAGGATAATGGGAGTCGGCAAGCTCGAGATTGACCGATAAGCACTTCCCAAAAACCCGGTGGAGAGCATCAACCTAACGGTTCAACCAATGGTAATCAGGAACGAAACAACCCTTCATCTGCTCTCAGAAAGGTCGATAGCTGAGTAGGTGCTAACCGGATGCAGTGAAGTGGTGGGATTGGGAAAGAAGCGAAAGCTTTGGGTAATGCCAAAGATATGCTGACGTTCCCACGGTGATTTGGAAGATGGAGTGTCAAGTAGAAGTAGATATGTCTAATACGAGTTTGAAGACTCCGGTGGAATAGCGCTCGATTAACTGGCGCAAGCTAGAGCGGCGAGTGTACAAGCTTCAAAAGAGAATCTATCAAGCCTCAAGTCGTGGCGATATGAAAGTAATTCGCAGACTCCAGAAAACACTGATGAAATCCTGGTCAGCCAGGTGTTTGGCAGTTCGGAAAGTCACCCAAGATAACCAAGGCAAGAAGACGGCAGGAGTGGATGGGATTAAGAGCCTATCCCCAGCAGGACGTCTCGCTCTGGTAGACAGGTTAAAACCAGGGGACAAATCAAAACCAACGCGACGGGTATGGATACCCAAACCCGGAACGAAAGAGAAACGTCCTCTCGGTATTCCAACTATGTATGACCGTGCCCTCCAAGCACTAATCAAGATGGGGATGGAACCAGAATGGGAAGCCAAATTCGAGCCAAATAGCTACGGATTTAGACCAGGACGCTCATGCCACGATGCCATCGAAGCGATCTATCAAGGCATCCGGCTTACTCCCAAGTATGTTCTAGATGCCGACATAGAAAAATGCTTCGACCGTATCAATCAAGAAGCACTGCTAGAAAAACTGAATACCTTCCCCACCTTACGTAGACAAATACGAGCCTGGTTAAAGGCTGGCGTGATGGATGGATACCAATTATTCCCGACCAAAGAAGGCATGCCACAGGGAGGAGTAAGTGTGCTACGAAGCGCATAGCGGTAATTCTCAAAAGGAGGTAAACAACCAACGAATGGGATGGGGTTTCCCCCAAAGCGCCAAGGCTGATCCGGCAGGCGGCAGACAATGAGCAAGAACCCGTCTGAAGCCCGGAGAACACGGAGCGACCCGCTGGCACCCTGTTACAGCGCAAGGCTCCAAGCCTGAGTTTGACTATGGCTACGCAAGAAACCTTTGTCTGAAGCGTCCACACCTTGAGCGTACTGCCAAACAACAGGGATGGTACGAGACATCAGGTAGCCAGCCATCTACGCAACTGGCGAAACGGTCTTTGCTTCGACCAAACCGCTCTGGTTATAGGGGTATAAGCCAACGGCTGATGTCACGGGCACTAGGTCTGTGTCCTATGGGCGTAAAGAGGGAGCCTACGGTCAAACGCACCACGTACCACTATGTGAACGTAGGAAGCGTCACTGTCGGTCTGTCAAGACTGAGTTAGCTGCAACTGATGTGGCAGTGACGTGGCAGAGCGGTCGTAGTAGTCCGAGCCACCGAAAGGCTGGTACATGGCGAAGGACCGCAGTTATTGCAAGAGGAACGTCCGGGAAGTAGAGAGGACTAAGATGTATGTCCGATATCATCAAAACCCAACGCAGCCTCGCTCTGAAGGCGACGCATAACCCAACTCATCAGTTCGACCACCTGTATCGGCTAATTTGTCGAGAGGAGTGGATACGAGCTGCCGTTAATCGTGTGCTCTCTAATCAGGGCGCACGGACTGCCGGAATCGATGGTTTGACGAAAAAGGCATTTGAGTCGGAAACGGCGCGAAATGTCTTTGTGCTGGAACTTCAGGAGGAACTGCGCGCAAAGCGGTTTCGACCCGTTCCAGTTCGGCGGGCCAACATTCCAAAGGCAAACGGAAAGCTGCGACCACTTGGTATCCCAACTCTCAAAGACCGGGTAGTGCAAATGCTGTTGAAGATGGTGCTAGAACCCATTTGGGAAAGCGACTTCCTCAACTGCTCCAACGGCTTTCGCCCTGGACGTAGAACAATGGATTGCATCGCACTATTAGATAGCTACATCAACAATCGCAATAAATACTATTGGGTCGTCGAGGGAGACATCAAGGGAGCCTTTGACAGCATTCATCACGAGATACTGCTCAAACTCTTGGCACAACGAATTGCAGACCAACGGGTTCTCAACCTGATTGAGCGCTTCCTGAAAGCGGGAGTAATGGAGGGTAGCCTGTTCAGAACCACTGAAGTTGGCACACCGCAGGGTGGCATTTGCTCGCCATTATTGGCAAATATCTACTTGCACCAACTCGACCTATTTTGGTGGAAGAAATATGGATGCCTCAATCGAAAGGAGAAGGAACGTCGTCGGATTCGACAGCAGGGAAACTGTGCCCTCATTCGATATGCCGATGATTGGCTGCTCCTAACCAACGGCAGCAAGGCAGAAGCGTATCGACTCCGAGACGAAATTCAGACCTTCCTGCGGGAAGAACTGAAGCTAGAACTGTCAGTCGAGAAGACGCAAATCACCCATGTGAACAACGGCTTCGACTTCTTGGGCTTCCACGTTCGACGCTATACCAGCCAGAATGACCGACCCAAAATGTTAGTCACTCCGAGCCAAAAAGCAGTTACACGGTTGAAAGCCAAAATCAAGGAAATGACTGACCGTAAGCGGTTTCGAGACAGACCCCTGTTGAAGTTCAGTGCGCTCAACGCGGTGCTAAGGGGATGGATCACTTACTTTCGCCACTGCAATGCCAAGGAAACGGCGAAAGACCTAGATTTCTGGGTCAACGAAAGGCTGTTTCTCTGGTTACAAAAGCGACATCGGCTGCCGCCGAATCGGATCATCGACCTGTATCAGCACCGTGAAAATGGGTCACGGAGCAATTGGGGTATTCGTAATGGAGAAACAATCCAGTATCTCTATCGAATGAGCGACCAACCGATAACAAAATATCGGTCACGGAACCTTCCAAGCCCTTACATCGAAGGAGAATGGGTCACAACCTTGACCGTAGCTGAAGCACCACAGCCAGAATTTGTTTGGCTTGGCAATGCTGAGAACAACGAAGACTGGCGAGAACTGAAAGAGAAAATCAAAGCAGAACGTGGGGCAAAATGCGACCTCTGCGGTAGCAAGGAGAATCTAGATCTCCATCACCTCCAAGCTCGGCGCTACGGTGGCAAGGCTGTCAAAGAGAATCTGCAATTGCTTTGCCGAAGCTGTCATGCGAAAACAGCGTCTTTTGGAGATCACAGCCGATTGCAATGAGGGAAAGCGAAGTGACGGGAAACTGTCACGCTTCGTTTGGGGAGAGGGATGGAGAAACACGCAGGTTGAAAGACATGAAGGTGCGCTCTGTCCCTACTCTATCTAGCCCATTACTTGCCAACATCGCGTTAAATGGAATCGAGGAAATACAACAAAGCATCCGTTATGCATATGACATGGTGTTCATCCTAAAACCACAAGACAACGCTGAACAAAAACTGAATCGGATTAGTCAATTCCTAGCAGAACAAGGATTAAAAGTAAGCGAAAAGAAAACCAAGCTAACCGCCACGACAGATGGGTTTGACTTCCTCGGTTGGCACTTCAAAGTCCAAAACAATGGAAAGTTTAGATGCATCCCTTCAGTGGATAACTTCAAAGCCTTCCGTCATAAAGTGAAAACCATCGTCAACAGCTCAAACTATGGCGCTAGCGTAAAAGCTAAGAGATTAGCCCCGCTAGTTAGAGGCTGGAGGAATTACCACCGCTACTGCAGATTGGAGGGGTCACGGTTCTCACTGTGGCACATGGATCACAGAGCGTTCAAGGTATTCAATAAGGAACCCAAACAGAATCGCCACACTAGCAGGAAACTGATAGACAAAGCGTTTCCAGCAGTTCCCCACTCCGAAAACAAACACGTCATGGTCAAAGGAAATAAATCACCCTATGACGGAGACTTGACCTACTGGAGCGAACGTAACAGTAAGCTCTACGATGGTCCAATAGACCTCCTGCATGAATAGTGAGACCGTGTGCCAGTTTGCGCTCGAAGATTGCACAATTGAAGTGCTGGTAAGCATAGTCGTGAAGCAGAAATAATGGCTTACAGCGAGCTACAACAGCTTTCGGATGGTGAGTTCAAACGCTTGTGTGGGGTCAGCTGGAGTACCTTTGCTGAGATGGTGGAAGTGTTGCACCCAGATTTGGAACGCCAAGGCCGACGGGGTGGACAAGCCAAACTGAGCGTGGAAGACCAATTGCTGGTGGCATTGGAATATTGGAGGGAGTATCGCAGCCAGTTTCACATCGGGGTGAGTTGGGGGTTGCACGAGACTACCGTGGGGCGGATTGTGCGCAAAGTGGAAAATTTGCTAGTTCAATGTGGCAAGTTTCGGCTACCCAGCCAGCGGCAGTTGTATCAACCCGGATGGGAGTGGAAAGTCATGGTAGTGGATGTGGGAGAGATGGAAATCGAACGTCCCCAAAAAAACAGAAACGCTACTACAGTGGCAAGCACAAGTGTCACACGCTGAAAGCGCAACTGTTGGTGGAGTTTGAAATGGGACAAATCATTTGTACTGGGGTTGACACTGGCAGAACCCATGACTTTAAGCTACTCAAGCGGAGCCGTTTGCCGTTTGTTGCATCGCAAATGTGTTTAGCCGACCGAGGTTATCAAGGGTTTGCTAAACGTCATGCTGGAGCTTGTACTCCGGCCAAGAAGCCCCGAAAGCAACCTTTGCCAGAGGAGGAAAAGCAGCACAATCGCGCCTTGGCACGACTGAGGGTTCGAGTTGAACATGTGATTCGTCGCTTCAAGATTTTCCGCATTTTTTCAGGACGTTATCGCAATCGTAGAAAACGCTTTGGCTTACGCTTAAATCTAATTGCTGGGTTGCTGAACTACGAACTGGCACATGCTTCTTGATTCACGCAGGAGGTCTAATCTCTAAAGTCTTAAAACGACAAAACCATTCATGTGCCAGATGTGGATTAAAGTTGACATCCAAGGAGCGGGTGCACCTGCACCACAAGGATGGAAACCACCACAATTGGAAACATAATAATCTGGAAGCCCTACATGAGTCATGCCACGATTACTTACACATGAGCAAAGGCACTGCCTAATTGAATCGGAAGCTGGATGCACCGAAAGGCGCACGTCCAGATTTAACTGGGAGGGGCGGGGAATAATATCCCCCCTCGACCCAAACCGAGGCAGCTTCTGCGCGAATCGGCAAGCAATTCTGTTGGAGAGACGATGACAAGAAAGTTCGGCTGCTCTCCTTCAACCGCTGGGAGATAATATAGTCACTGTCATAAAGGTTAGGACACGGCATCTTTAAGAACAGCCTCCATTGCCTGCCGTAAGGAATCAGAGGTAGATAAGCCCTTGCGAATCCGACTTTTGAGCCAAACCCAGCACTTTTCAATTCGGTTCAAGTCTGGAGAATAAGCAGGTAGATACAACAGGTGACAGCCAACTGCCTCAATCAGCTGTGCAATGCGCCCGCCATGATGGAACGTCGCGTTATCCAAAATCACGACTTGTCCAGGGCGAAGCGTTGGCACCAAGCAAGTTTCTAGCCAGGTTTCAAACACTACTCGATTACAAGCGCCGTCAACCGTAAAGGGAGCACTCAAGCGTCGCTCACAGTAGGCGGCAATCATATTGACTCGTCCCGCTCGCTGTCCAGACTTGAACGCCTCGAACCGCTTGCCCCGCTCACACCAACCGTAGCCATAGTCGTCGCGCTCGTCCATCCCTGATTCATCTACATATACCCGTTGTGACGGTGCGATAGTTACCAGTTGAGCTAGGAAAGCGGTGCGTTTGTCTTCATCGCGTTCTCGGTAGCCGTACGTCTTTTTTTTCGAGTCCATCCGATGTGCGCCAAAGCACGAGAGATCGTGCGCTCACTGAGCTCGCCCTGCCAAAGTTGAACCATCTCGCTTTGGGTCTTGTCACCGTGAAGTTTGGCGAAGGCGCGAAACGCGTCCCAATCCTTGATGCGATGACTGTGCCCTCGCTGATAGCCCGATGCTGCCTGCACACTGCCTGTGCTATTGCGTCGCTTCAGCCAGCGGTCTATGGTATCGCGGCTGATGTTAAACATCCGACTCACCTGGCTTTTTTTCTCACCTCGCTCGATTGCGGCTAGCACTTTTTCACGCGGGTCATCGCTGTAAGCAGCAGGCATTAGAGGAACTCGGCTCATCAATAACCCTTGCAGTATGCCGCAACCTCTCTGGCAATCGCTATAGCGATGGACAAATGATTAGAGTGCCAAAGGGGGATGTGCAAGCCCAACTGAGCTTTATAGCTGAAATCTTCGGAGTCACTTACTGAACTGAGAACTTTATCAGGAAGCTTTGTATCTCACTCAATTTTTGCAACAAAACCGGAAATAGGTTGAACTCCTCCATTAGTACCCTTCATGTTCACCCTTATCCACCCTCATTCTATCTACAACTGTAGTGCCTTTTATCGCTTATCTACACCATGCCTCAGCAATTTTCCTGTAGATCTCTACTCCTTCTTCGAGCTTGGAAATATGGCAAAATTCATCGGTTTTGTGAGCCATTTCTGGTTCTCCGGGTCCGAGGATGATTGTTGGTGGATAACCAAATTTTGGAGTGAGTACTGATGCGTCCGTAAAAAATGTTGCTCCTTTAGCGACAGGTTGAGTTTTAAGATAAGGCTCTAAAACTTCAAAAACTGATTGTACCCATTCGTTTTTATCGTCTGTTGCAATGCTTTGTACTTCGTTGAGTAGTTCAATTTCTACCTCATCACCTAGGAAGTTTTGTAATTGTTGACAGATCTCCACATGATTCTGTCCTGGAATAGTGCGGATATCAACTCCGATGGCACAGCGATCTGGGACAGAGTTGATGTTGATTCCACCAGTAATAGTACCTACATTCAATGTGGGCTTACCGAGACTTGAATGGGGAGCAATCTGAAAGTCAAACTCTTGCAATCGCAGAACGGCTTGTGCAGCTTTGTACACTGCATTAATCCCTTGCTCTGGCATAGAGGCGTGAGCCGTGATGCCTTTTGTGCGAATCTCAAATCTGACGGCTCCTTTATGCCCAATCGACGGATAGTTAGCGGTTGGCTCACCCACTACAATTGCTCCGGCTTCACCCAAGGCGTTATCTAAACTAGCAAGATGATAAGCACCCTGGCAGCAAGTCTCCTCACCCGCCGTTAGGATCAACATTAAGCCAGCTTTTGGGGTTGGGAGTTGTGCTATTTGTCTGGCAACAGCAGTCATGGCGGCAACACCTGACTTCATATCTGTTGAACCGCGACCATAAATTTTATCGTCCGCAATTTCTCCCGCAAGTGGATCGCGGCTCCACGCTGTCATCCCCAGAGGAACAGTATCAATATGTCCTGTGAAACATAAGGGGAGGCAATTACTCACACCGCTTAGGCGGGCAACAATAGTAGTCCGCTGAGGCGCAAATTCATAGCAACGAACCTGAAAACCGACTGACTCTAGCAATGAAGCAAGATACTTAGCACATTCTTGCTCTTGTCCAGGAGGATTTATGGTGTTGAATGCTAGCAAGTTACGAGTCAGGTCAATCGAATTCGTGAAAATTGCCATGCTTTTGCCTGGTTATAAGTTACTAATGAGAGCGGGGTATGGTGAACACTTTTGTTCAATTGGCATTTCTATAGAATCAGCTTCTGGAGGGCGTTTAGCGAAATAAGTAGGTGTTCACCATACCCCGCTCCTAGTAGTACTTGGAGAAAACATTCTATCCCAACTTGTCCATTTTCTCTGCCAAGATATCAAAGGAGATACAACTACTTCTATGCTTACTTCTACGTCAACCGCTAAGTTACGCAATCGTTCTGTAACATCAATTGAGTTATCAACGTTAAAAGCTAGGCAGAACAACGCTTTCCAGACCATCTCGCAGGATTTACAAAAATCTCGGCTCAATGCCAATAACTTGTACTCTCACTTGAGTTAATGAGAAAAAGACATAGACCAACATTGACGCTCTGCCCGTTTATGTCCACCATTCTATTTCAAGCCCAAGCCCTAGTCTCAGAACTACAGAGCCTGATGCCTAGTATCTATCAGCAAGACAGTCTGCAAGCACTGCTGGGGTTATTTTTAGAGGGTCAAGGGAATACTTTACCAGAACGTTGCCAAACCAAGTCCGCTAGTGCATTAAGTCGGTTTCTCAACGAGTACAAATGGCCGACACGCCAGGTAATTAGAGAAGTAAGGGAAGCGGCGCTTCAACAAATCTTATCACAGCCAAGAGTCGGGCGTAGACCAACGCTACAAGTCATACTGGACCTGACAACACTGGAAAAAGTCGGTAAGTTCAAACAGTTTAAACACCTGGTTCGGAGAGTGGTTAACCTAAGCAGGTAGGTCACCCCATCTGCTCGGTTTCAAAACCGGACGTGCGGTAGGGTAGGCGACCAACGAGTTACCATTGCTGGCACTTTTCCAATCGCCTCCCTCCAAACGACACATGACCGTTTCCGTATCACGTCGCTCTCCAGTAATCTCAACATGAAAGGGCTTTGCCGTCATAGCGCCCGGTAGTGTTCTAGACCTGTGGAAGTGGTCAAACTGCTCGACCAAACTCATAGCGGTTGATGAACAGGCCAATGACAATGTCATGTAACCAGATGGACTTGGAAAAACAAATGGTTTTACGGGCTAAACGCTTGATGCGAGTTCTCAAGGTCAAATGCTTGCGCTCAATCTTTTGGGTGTTGGCCTTGCCCACCGTATGATGTTGCGGGTCGAGTAAGCGCAAGTAGGCTCCCCAACTATCGGTGTAGAAGTGGCTCAGCCCAAATGGCTGCAACAGAGCCTTGAGCTGAGCTAAGGCTGCATCTTCATGGGGGGCAAGGACGTAGGCCAGCATCTGGCCACTGTGATGGTCAATGGCAGACCACAACCACCGTTGCTGCGCCTTTGAGCGGACAAAGCTCCACATTTCATCCATCTCTGCCGCTTCTACACGCACGGCCATCACAGGCGTTGCCTCCAGTTCCTGCTGCTCTAGAAGTGCTCGATTGACCTGTTCAAGATAAGGATGTTTTTTTTAATGCTTCAATTCCCCGTGGTGGGGCTGATCTTCAACACGCGTGCAGTATCTCGGATACCAAGGAAGGTGCGGCAGTGTGCCCGGCAGAGTACTCTGCGCGGGACAACTGCCTTGGCCTGAAGAATGATTCTCCAGGCACACTTCCGCACTACCGTTGACTGCCATGTCGGCAATCTGTTGCTTGACCTCCGGTAAATACCCACGGTAAGCATAGTGGCGAATAAAGGTGCAGCGATGACATGCTGAATTGCGACATTTGTAGCGTTGCTTACCCTCATCAGATTGACCATGCTTCACGACATCGCTACTCTGACACGTTGGACAAAGAACAGGTTCAAGAACCATGCCAAAACTCCAGAGCGAACGACCCTTGAATTATCCTTCACTTCCACAGGTCTAGTCCATTACCCATTTGCTAGTGCAACAGGTGGCAATGGGTTGGCTGCGCCTACATCGGCTTTGGGGAGTGGAAGCCGCGATCGCGAATCGAGAAATATTGCAGGCACAGCTTGAGGCAAAGTATCCAGATCGGGCTAATTCTAATTCAGATTCCTTTCTAGGTTCTCTCCTAACAAAAACTAACCCTTACTCGGAAGTGCTAAGTGAAGAACGAACAGCATTACAAGGGCTGATAAAGGATCTGGAATATGACTTAGCCCACTTATCAAAAAGCTCAGGCAGCCAGGAAGAATGGTTTGAAGCTATCCAAGAGTCGCTAGGTAATGCTAGGCGAGCTCGTCCAAATGAAGTTAAACAAGGAAAGGCTTATCCTATCTGGAACCTGCTAGAGGACTTCCTATATTCGGTTGAGTGGGATGAAGATAGGGGAGATACGGCCCCTACTACCGATACAGTCACGGAAGATGCTAAATCCCTAATTGAAACGGCCCTAAAACGGATTAAGGAACTTGAGAAAACTCTGAGTGATTTAAAACGCTACGATGAGGCGATTCAGCAGGCTACTTCAGCCAGTAAGGGATTACAGAACCCAGAAATGTTCTCACGGTACGAAAGGCACATTACCCGGCAGTTGCATGAAGCTTTGGATCGGCTCAGTGCGATTATAGAACAACGAAATCAAAGGGATTCCATTAGTTCGTTTGGTCAAATCAACCTTCATGGCATGCCGATAGAGAAGGCAGGGCAAAAATTGCAACAAGTTGAGTAGCTATCGGCTTCTACCAGCCCTAGCGATCGCAGTTGCTGAAGTAGTGAAAGTGATCGCGCTGCTCGCATTGCCTGTAAGGGGTATTTGAATAGGACAGCTTCAAAAGGGTTCCTGTAAGGGGGTTATTCTGCCTCCGGCAGCAACGTCATCTGATGGATAGAGCTGCCCTTTGGGGATGCCTTACGACTCTTGAATGTTGGCCCCTTACCCTTCCCTTTCCCCTTTTTCTCGCCTACCAGCTTCTCCCGCTCGGCTCGGATACGCTCTAGCAAGATAGAAGCAGGCTCATCGTTGGGGTCTTGCTCGACGAGTTCCCCCCGGAAGGCTTTGGCAAGGATGGAGCGATAAAGGTAATTTAATTGGTTCTCAATATCGAGATAATGCTGTTCTACATAATCAGCAATCTGAAAGAATTTTTGAATAATCTTACAGGCTTCTTTCTGCTCTTCTAAAGGAGCTAAAGGCACAGGTAAACTGCGGAATATCGTTAAATTCATCCTTAAGCGAGTCACACCATATGCGACTCCAAATGTAATTTTTTTTGATAGCTCAGAATTGAAATAGTGCATTAGGTAGAGGGACTCAGTACTATTTCTGTTCACTGTCATTTTAATTACGTCAGGTGTTACCATGGCTGGACCAATTCCCTCAGGATATATAGCACAAGCCCCTGGTGGCTCCCCAAGTTTTGTGATTAGTAATTCTCCTCCCCATACAGAGTATGGTGTGAATAATTCTTCCCACTTCTCAGTATTCATAAAACCTGGTTTATGAGTTAAATATTTTCCAGGTGTAACATGACGCAAAAATATAATTGGAATGCCCTCATCTCGAAAGTCCTTTGCCTTAAAAATAGTTCCGAAAGGACCAGCACAAATTGCATTACTTCCATAAGTCGTCAAAGCTTCGGGAACTACCCACGTCCATGTGTCAGGAAGCTCTGGTAAATCCTCTTCATAAATGAGATCCGGTTCTTTGTAGTTGCCTAACGCTGCTACTTTCTCGCGCCTAATCTTCTCCAGCAAAACTGAAGCAGGTTCAATGTCAGGGTTTTGTTCGCGCCAGTCAGCAGTCAGATCGCCACGAAAGGCAGCAGCGAGGACAGATTGACGAAACTTGTCGCACAATGCTGGAATTGCCTCTAGTGCTTCCCGCGCTTTTTGGGTGCGATCGCGTAGAGCTGCGATCGCATCAACAATCCGGTTTTGCTCATTCAGGGGTGGCAGAGGAATGCTGAAGTCAAGAATCATTTGTTTTGTAAGAGCTTGGCGTGTTGCTCCGTATTCCTCCGCCATAATCCATTTTTGGACGATAGGAGATGCTAAATACTTACAGAGAAAATTAGTGTCAAGGATTGGATTTGTTCTTATTATGCAAACGTGCTGATTTACTCTTGCGCCCTCCATGTGAGGAGGAGCTTGTGTTACACGGCCAATAGATGCACCAGTAATATTTAGCAAAACATCATTTGCTTTTACTTCTACATTTTTTAGTTCATTCGCTTGTTTATCATCGATATAGACCAACCCGTTTGGCTTTAAGCCATCGAAATGAACGTTCATTGAACGAATTAGTGGAATTCCTGAGAGTTTATAGGATTCGGACCCTCCACGCGGAGTAGCGCCGCTGCCTACCTTCTCTGCTACGTCAGAAAGTTTGGTCCACTCCCAACGTTCTGGCAATTCCATCAATTCGTCACTCACGCTTCAATCTCCCAATCTTCAAGCTGCAAACCATCCACGCGGTTAAATTCGGCGGTGTTATGGGTAATCAGCGGCAGGTTATGGGTAAGGGCGATTGCAGCAATTTGTAAATCATAGGAGCCGATGGGAGTGCCTACAGCTTTGAGTTGCGTTCTCGCTCTGCCGCAGATCGCCGCCGCTTCACCCTCAAACGGAAGGCTCACAAAGTCTCCAAAAAACTTTCGCAACGTCTCTAAGTTTTCTTCCACGCGAGAACTGTTGTAAGCACCAAAATAAAGCTCAAATTTCACAATGTCACAAATTTTGATGTCATCTGGAGAAGACGATGTCATGTGTCGATAAATAGGCAAATTGCGACGATTATGTACTGAATACAAGTGTTGGTATCAAGCAGATAAATCATTTAAATCATTCAAACGATACTCGCTCTGGCTGTTCTTCCTGGGGGGCTCTCACTAATTCACCTTCCCAAGCACCAAAGGTACTTAAGAAGTCTGATGACCATTGACGTTTCTCAGTTTTCTGCACAGGTTGATACACCACCACCACTTCCACCTCGCCATCTTTAACCTCAGTCGGAATCTCCAGATGCAAAATTCCATCTGCCCCAACTCGTTGACGGACTTTAATACGTTGCATCGCGCTACTCCTTGCTTCTAACTCAACCTGCGATCGCGATCGCTCAACCATACGTAACTGACATCCGACAATATAAAAGGGGTCTACATAGGTACTCTTCGATAACCTGCCTGGACAAAATGTTGATCAAACGTTAATGCCACTTGAATACTCAACCGATCCATCAGCAGAAATGATATGCAGTCAGTCAAAGAATATGACTTATCATCATGCTTCTGAAAGTACTGCCATGCCTCGAAGAACAAGATTTCATCAACCTGAATGATTTGAACTGTTGGACTGCTAAGCAGCCGATTACCAATTTCAACGGCTTTGTCATGGCGATTGCGACTATTGAGGAACGTTACGATCTCATCAAACACATAAGATGAAATAACTAGTTGTAGAGAGGAATTCTTCAATCCTTGCCAATGCTGCTTTGCTATGGAGTGATATAGCCCTACATAAACAGGTAAGGACGTTATTG
>CADCWO010000110.1 GCA_902806435.1 uncultured Synechococcales cyanobacterium
CTTATGAACGCCATCTTGACCCGACGTTTCAGACGGTTGGCAAGACCAATACTCAAACGATTGAGCGTAAGCATCTGACTTTACGCACTCGGATTAAGCGGTTAGCTCGCAAAACCATTTGCTTTTCTAAATCAATATGGATGCATGATATCGTCATCGGTCTGTTCATTAACCGTTATGAGTTTGGCTTGAACGTTTAGGCTCCATCCACAGGTCTAGCCCACTACCCCACAGGTCTAGCCCACTACCGCTTCATACTCTGTCTCAACCTGCGACACTTTTATCAAGGCCATTATAGGTGTGCCAGCATTAGCTGTAGCTTCTAAAGCTTGACAAAGCTGACAGAGAAGAGAGAGGTGCCAGTAAAAAGCTAGAATCCGACTCAGTGAAGCCCGCTGGACCGTTCGGATTCTAGATCGTCTCTCGACCATAGGTCTTCATGAAATAGGAGTTGACTTCCTCTGAGATAACGATCAACCCATCAGCGCAGTGTACTGCAACTCTCTTCCAGGCGTAACAAGCAGTGGATTTGCTTCGCAATTGATGCAGACACTCGAGAGGTTGTTGTAGCTTAGCTTGGCGATCGCACATGCTCAAGCGCTAAAAGGCTTTAGTAGTCCTTGCCTGCGGTCTATCACCATTGTGTGGTCTGCTTTACCGATTTTTAGCAGACATATAAGAAATGCTTCCCAACAAATGGCATTGTGCGGTTGCTAAGGAGAGTGGAAAAACTAGTGACATTGAACGGTTTAATAACACTCTACGGAACAACGAGTTACGCGCTTGGTTCGCAAAACGCTGTTGTTCTCTAAGAAGTCGAGTAATCACATCGGAGCAGCGTGATACTTGGTTCATCACTACAATGCTTGCTAGAACGCTTTTCTAGGAACGTAGCGATCGCTGCGCCTGTATGAATAAAGTAGTCGCGAGACAGCATAGCGACTCTTCTGATTCCACCAAGTCCCCAAACTTATGCTGAGATGTCTCTAGGCAAAACCGTAGCAAGTCTGAATTTTGTTCAATCTTGGCGGCGATCACTTTCTTTTCTTCTAAAGTCCAGCCAGCTTCAACCGGTGAAGTTCCGCCCATGAGCGAATCTTCTAGCACAATGTTGTGCTTGTGCTTGCCACTCTTATCTAAGCTAGTTTGAGCAAAAGCCTGGTACCGTTGACAACCTGGTATTAAAACTTGGCTTGCCTGCTCAGATGATTCTGCTAAAGGATCTAAGTCTTTAATCTCAAGCATTTTTGTCACTTAGCTTTATTGAAGTTGCTTGATAAACCACATTTGGGTTAGACATATGCTACATACAAGCCTTAGGACTAACTTGGCAGTTAAACACTCCTCCCTAAAACCTTCACTTGTGTTCCTGAGACACAGTGGTTCATTGCCTCAGTAAGAGCTGTTCCCTTTGTATCTAGGAAAGCCTTGCTATTGACGTTAAAGGTTTTTGCACAAGTTGAATGGCTATCTTCCTTGTTGACATAACTATAAATATGTCACGAGGTTGATTGCGATCGCGTCTACAAAGTTGTCTGACTTGACGTCCAACTTGTATAAGTTGAATGTACTTCTGGTGCAGGATATAGATGTGGGCAGAATTTACTGTCGGTTTTTTCTCTCGTATTGAGCCACCAAGCTAGCTAAACGCTCCACCTCTCGATTGGCTTGCGTGAGCTGTCTATCAAGCTGAGACTGCTGGATCAAGTAACGGACCCGATGGCCTAAGACTGTCCAGTGAATCGGTTTAGTAATGTAATCGAGTGCCCCCACCTCAAAGGCACGCTCAACTGAATCTGGGTCATCAAGCACTGTGATCATCAGTACGGGTGTGCACTCGCTACCAGGGAGTTTTTTTAGTTGAGCACAACAGGTAAAACCATCCATCAGTGGCATCAAAGCATCCAGCAGCACCACATCTGGCTGACGTCGCTGACAGGCGGCTAAGCAGCTTTCACCGTCTGACGCTTCAGCCACTTGGTAGCCTTCTTGTTCCAAGGCTAGACGCAGCAGCATCCGCATCGACTTATCGTTATCAACCACTAGAATTAGGAAGGCATCATTTTGGATAAGGTTGGTGCCCATGTCTGGCTTAGCTGAAGTTCCATTTGCAGAGCTTCCTTAACTGCTTCATACTCTGTCTCAACCTGCGACACTTTTGTCAATGCCCCTATAGTTGTGCCAGCATTAGCTATAACTTCCAAAGCTTGACAAAGCTGAGAGAGAGAGGTTGCACCCAGGTTTGCACTCGCTCCTCTAAGACTATGAGCTGCCTCGCGTAATGCTGCTGCATCGCTTGCTACAGCAGCAGCACGAATCGCTTGTAGTAGTTGCGGAGCTTCTTCAATATAATAACTAATTATTTGAGTCATAACTTCAGTAGCTTTGGGTCCCGCCATTTTGTATAGATCTTGCAGTGTTTTCACGTCAAGTGGAGGCGTGTTGGGCCTATACATCCCCATAGAGGGAATTGAAGAGTAAGGTTTTGCATTCGTTATACTCTGGCGCTTGCCTGCTTGGGGTTGGCAATGGCTTAGGGAATGGATGAGTTTTTCTATACGAATTGGTTTAGTGATGTAGTCATCCATACCTACTTCTAGACACTGCTCCCAGTTATCCTGAGTAGCGTAGGCTGTCAGGGCAATAATGCGAGGCCGTGGGATACCCTCTAATGCTGGGCCGAGTGGCCATTCCTGATAAATGTGGCGAGTAGCAGCCAGTCCGTCCATGTGCGGCATCTGTACATCCATCAATACCACGTCATAGAGTTGATGGCGCAGGCGTTGCAGAACCTCTAGCCCATTGCTGACCACATCAGCTTGATACCCCAGTTGCTGCAATAGCAGCAGAGCAACCCGCTGGTTCACACTATTATCTTCAGCCAATAAAATGCGTAGAGGTAACTGCTCAGCGAGCCGAGGGATCGTTTGTAGAGAATATATTTTAGGAGCGTTCAAATGGAGGGGGCTAGAAGGGGCAATCAATGTGAAGTGAAAGCTAGAGCCTTGAAATGGTCCTTGGCTGTCAACCCAGATTCGTCCCCCCATAAGTTCCACTAGCTGTTTACAAATGGTGAGACCTAGCCCCGTACCGCCAGAGGGATAACTTAGAGAATAATCAAGTTGGCTAAAGGGCTTGAACAGATTCGCCCTCTGCTCTTGAGGAATGCCAATACCCATGTCTCTGACAGAAAACTGGATTTCGTAAACGTCCGAAGAGCAAGACTTCAGGCAAGAATCAAATCCTTGCTTATCTCTTAACTTCTGGGCGGCTACTGAAACAGTTACTTCCCCAACCTCGGTGAATTTAATCGCATTACTGAGCAGATTCACTAAGACTTGGCTCAGGCGGGCAGCATCCCCCAGAAGCGTGGTTGGGGTTTTTGGATCAATCCAGTAGATTAGCTTTAAGTTTTTTTCCGCTGCTGAAGCAGCCACTAACGTGAAGGAGTTATCTATGCACGCTTGAAGCGTGAAAGGTTTTTGTTCTAGCTTGAGCTTGCCGGACTCGATCTTGGAGAAGTCGAGAATGTCATTGATGATGGTGAGTAGGGCATCACTACTGTTGCGAATAGTCTGGACAAAGCCTTGTTGGTCGGACCTCAATTCTGTGTTCAAAAGCAAACCCGTCATCCCAACGACGGCATTGAGCGGAGTACGGAGTTCATGGCTCATTATTGCCAGAAATTTGCTCTTAGCTTGGTTTGCTGCTTCGGCAGCTTCCTTCGCTTTTTCTAGCTCTTTCTCTTCTTGCTTTCGTTCTGTAATATCACGGATTATAGTTAGGACGCAAAGCTCATCTCTAAGGTCAATGACTTCTGCAGACAATAGGCCCTTGCGCACCTCACCTGACTTGATGCGAAAGTCAAACTCTAGGTCTCGAACTGCCCCCTGTTGTTGAAGCATCTGTTGCAGTTCGACGCGATCCTTTAAATCTATCCAGTTGTGAAGTTCACGTGAAGTGTGACCAATAAGATCTTCTCGTGTGTAGCCAGTAAGATGCAGGCACCTCTCATTGACCTCAATGTACCGTCCATCTGCAAGCGTACTAATCACAATTGCAAATGGACTTGAACGAAAGGCTTTAGAAAACTTCTCCTCTGATACCCGCAATGCTTGCTCCACGTGCTTACGCTCTGTGATGTCGCGGGAATTGATCACAATGCCCCCTACAGCTGGCTCAGCAATTAGGTTGCTGCCAGCCGATTCGAGAAAACGCCATGAGCCGTCTTGATGCCGAAAACGGTACTCTACGGATGCTGAAGCCTTCTGATTTTGAAGAACCTGAGTAAAAGTGTTCAAAACCTTTTGAACATCTTCCGGGTGGATAAACTCAAAAGAATTTTTGCCCACCAAATTTTCAGTCTGGTAACCCAAGATCCGCTCTATCGAAGCACTTCCGTAGCGTATAGTCCCGTCAGCTTCGAGAATCGTAATGATATCTGAGGAGTTTTGTACCAGACAACGAAAGCGCTCTTCGCTTTGCCGAAAGGCCTCTGCTTTAGCAGTTTCCGTAATAATCCGTTGCTCAATCAGGGAAGCAATGAGGGCTATTGCCAGCAATCCTAAACTGGCAATGCCAATTCCCAGAGCCAGCCGAGAGGTAGTAAGATTAGGAGCCGCTCTCTGCAATGTCTCTGCCAGAGGTAGCTCCACACCCAGCGGTGCAAGAAGGGTGAAATGCACAGCTGCCATCGCTGTATAGTGCATTCCAGCAATAGCATTACCCATAACAATAGCACTACCAATTTTCTCCATTATCCAACGAAAGCTCTGGTGGTTTCCCAGAGGGTGGGCGCGGAGATGAAATGCCAGCCAAAGGGCTGCCAAGGAGGCCAGGATCGCAATTACAATCGAAAGGACAACCAGCTTGGCGTCATACCAAGTCAAAGCGTTCACCTGCACTGCCGCCATACCGATGTAGTGCATTGCAGCAATGGCCAACCCCATACATAGGCCCCCTGCAAGCAACGCTCCCTTACGCAACTGCTGCCGGCTAACGACGAATAGGGCTATCCCAGAGGCGAAGATCGCTACCGCTATCGAAGCCAAAACTAGGGCGATGTCATAGGTGACCGGAACTGCGAGGTGATAAGCTAGCATACCTACAAAGTGCATCGACCAAATGCCTATGCCCATGGCGATCGCTCCGCCCATCAACCAAAAGCGGACGGCAAACCGACCGCCTGCAAGTTCTGAGTCGCGTGCCTGCGGTGAGGCTACTCGTCCAGCTAGATCCAGGGCAGTGTAGGAGGCAAGGATTGCAATCACTAGTGAGAACGCTACCAACCGTATATCATAGGTCGCCGCCATTATGTTTCCTGCATGACTCATTGGCCTATACCAACCCTCTGCTAGATTTGCCCCTACTGGTAGCACCTTAACCGTATTTGGCGACAAGTCTTATCTCTCAAGGAACTTTCGCAACGACATTGAGAAGTGATGCTCTACAGAGGTATCTTAGTCATTTTGAAGCCACCGGAATTTGGTGCTCAAAGTTCTCAGGTGTCTCAATAGGTAGTAATAAAGCTGCCTCAATCTCATTCCTTACAGGAGGCCTTACCTGACAATCACTCCCTAAGCAATCTAATAGGCACTTGCTAGATTGCTCGAACTGCATCAGCCTTCCCCATTGTTGATCGTCAAACTGCCAAGAATGACCGATATTACGATGTTGGATCATCATAGCTCTTAATTTTTCAGCCCAAGTTTCGCCATGAGCACTCCACCACCCTTTCAAGGTTTCTTCACCTTGATCAAGACCCGGCAGCTGATTTTTCAAATCTTGTAGCGATTCACCTAAGCTTGATCGCTTTACCTCATACTGTAGCTTTGAGCTATGGATAGAATCACAGTTCAGGGGAAAGGCAAAAAATAAGTCAGCTATGTGGTCCAACTTTGGATTATGGAAAAGGTTAAGGCTCAGCCTTAGAACCCGCTCAAGCGCCAGATCAAGAGCTAGATCGGGCACTAGATTGCCTGCAAGATCGGGGTCGAGTATCAAGGCAAGGCTAACGTCACAGTTGAGGTAGAACTTACGTGACAAAACAAGGTTCAAGTAAAAGGCACGAATTGCGGCTGGTTCATAGGAAACATCCACTTCAAGAGATTTTTGATGCACCCAGATGAGGAACTGTTGCAGTTTTGGATCAGCCACCAGCTTGTTACTTTGTTGCTGCATTAACTGCAGCAGTGGAGTGGCATCTTCTAACAGGCTAGCTGTACATACCAAGACTTGGTGCCATCGAGGCTCGTTTACGTGGGCCGCCAGTTGAGCCAGGTTTTTGTCTAAGGTCTTTGGGTTAGAGCTGCTGGTAATGTGTCTAGCTGTTAGATGCGCTTGGAGTGCTGTCTGGGAAAAGGAGTAAATATCTTGTCCTCGCTCCACCAGTAACCCATGTTCCGCTTCAATAGCTCTTAATACCATCTCACTTTCAAGTCGCAAAGCCTCTAGATCTGAACCGGCGGTAGGTAAAGTACGAAGATAATTTGCAACGTATTGTTTGAGCTTGCTTTTCTTGAAGAAGTAACCGTCTTTTTCAAAGGTGGTAGCCGCGACCTGCTTCAACAGTTTGATCTTCTGAATTAAAGACAAAGACGAGTAGGAGGGCTCTCGTTTCATGCCTCTTGATTCGTCTAGATGAAACAGTAGAGTGTCCAGCGCCTGTTTGTAGAAGTCGGAGCGTTTAGCTGGGAAGTCTGCTTTAGCTTGAAACACAGAACAGGCCAGATGGAGAAGTAACGGGGTTGTAGCCAGTTCTCGAATTTGTTGATTCTCCAATAACTGTAGCTCCTCCATGAACTGAGCTGCTTTCGCTAATCCTGTCTCTCTGGAATTCGTATCAACGGACATGAACCATTTGTGGACAAAGGCTTCAATCTGCCTCTGGTCAAAGTCCGCAATCTCTATCTCTGTGAACCCTTCAAACTGGTATTGCTGAGCGGCAGTTCGACAAGTAATAATTACCTGATTTTGGTAATATTCTTCAGACAACTGACGGATCTGTTTTTGAACTGTATTGCTATCTTTTTCTTGTACTTCGTCTAGACCGTCCAGCAAAATCAAAGCCTTGCCGTTACAGAGTAAGGCTTCGGTTTGCTGTTCCGAAATGTAGCTGTTGCGAAGCTCTTGGCGGATATAGCTGGATAAGCTAAGGTTTCCTACCTCAAAGTTTCTCAGGCGGATAAAAATGGGAATTCGTTCTGGTCGCAACTTTCCCTGACTAAATTGCATGGCAATGTACTGCAAAAATGTGCTCTTACCAGAGCCGGGTTTGCCAAAGATCACTAGATTGGAGCATATGGAAACTAGCTCTAGTGCTGGAACTCGTTTCTGAGACTGGCTCCAGTTGACGCCATTAAATCCTTCTGGACTGACATCAGAGAAGTTAGAAATGTCTAGCCGGTTCTGATTCTGGGGTACCTCTAAAACACTGACATTGACATAGATGTTATTTAATGCAACCGCTTGCGCAACATTTAGCAACCGCAGGGTGCCACACTGAGCTCGAATCTTATCGTGACGATGCGATCGCACCTTTTGCACCAAGGCATTGATATCGCACTCATCACTCCAGCTGTGCTCTACCGCTAGCGAATCTTCAATCGGAGGAGCAGCAATCTCTTGCCAGTCTAGGCCTAGCCGAAGACAGATCTCGTGGAAAATGTGCCGCTCTATTGGCTTGCCTGAAAAAAATTTCCAGATTGGCTGGCGAGTTTCAATCCCGACTTCCAATGCGAGATGTTCTTGTGTCCAGTCTCCTCGCTTGAATGCATTTCTTGCTTTTTGGATGCCTATAGTAGAAGCTTGTAGCGATCGCCGGGCCATTCGGTACTCCAATAGATAAGGAGGACCTATATTCCCCCGTTAACTGTGTCGTTATTCTTTCAGAAATGTAGCCCTAGTTACAAGTCTTCTAGGTAAAGATTCCTCTCATTTCCTACAGCATGATTATCATCTCGGCATCGTCTTAACTTGCTTGGCCTGGAAACTAAGCGAAGCTTGGATGCATCCTGGTGGCAACTGTTTGTCAAGCATTAGTTCGTATCAAGGCAAGTAGTAGCTGCTTACGGGTAACCATCACCGTGCCTTGTTTGAGTTCCTCAAACATGATTATTGTCAGTAGTTGAGATAAGTTTGCTATATCAACTACTGACAATGACCACAAAGGTTTACTAGAGAAGCTTTTGCTCTTTCTTATTCTTCATTGACACCGAAGGCATCTGAGGTTCGAGCCCCTCACCGCCCATCTCTTGAAACTCTGGTAGATCACATTGTCAATAAACATGTCAAATCTGGGATTAAATTTTTGGCGTTTATTTGAACGGTATCGCGTCAGTCCCTATTCTTCTATAGGGTAGGGAAGGAAAGCGCGGCGATGGAGCGAAGCGGAGTCGCCAAACTAGGTAGCCGGGGCATCCTGTGACTGGATATACTCTTTGAGTTTCTCAATTGGCGCTCCTCCAGACGAGGCAACATAGTAGGAACCGGACCAGAGGACAGATTTGCGATAAACAGAACTTAATTCATCAGCAAACTCCTGCCGCAAGATACGACTAGAAGCAGACTTGAGGCTACTCACCAATTGAGAAACCTTGTTGTCTGGGTGGAAGTCTACTAACAAATGGACATGATCTGGCTCACCCGAGAACTCAATTAGGATGCAATTGGTTGCGACACATACTCTGGAGAAGACTTCGCCAAGTCTCTCTAACATCGCCTTGCTCAACACATTGCGCCTGTACTTAGTCACAAAAACAAGGTGTAGGCGAATGGAAAAAACACTATGAGAGCCTTTGCGTGGCTTCAATTCAGTAGGGTGTAGGTGATATACTAATACCATGTTAACCCGACGCGTGACCTTCAGGCTATACCCTAGCAAAACCCAAACAGCTTGGCTGTTTGGGTGGAGGAAGTTGCATCAGTTGCTCTATAACTCTGCTGTGGCAGACTGCAAGGACAGCTATCAACGACTAGGGCAGTCGGTTGACTATTTTGGCCAACAGAATGCTTTGCCTGCGTTCAAGCAAGTCTGGCCGGAGTACAACGTACTGGGTTCCCATGCGCTACAGGCAACGCTTAAGCGCGTAGACTTTGCCTTTCAGAGATTCTTCAAGGGACTGGGGAAGTATCCCCGTTTCAAATCGATTCGCCACTTTTCGGGGTGGACATATCCTGACAGAGCAGGCTGGAAGGCTCATACTGTAGGGGACAACGGCACTCTGGAACTCTCCAAGTTGGAATCCATCAAGATGAGAGGCAAGGCAAGACAGTGGGGGACGCCAACAACATGCACCATTCTGTACCGGCACAAGTGTTGGTATGCCAGCATCACAATTAACTGTGAGCTTGTGCGTGAGACTGGCGATGGAGCTGTAGGGGTTGACTTAGGTTGCTTGAGTGCGGTTGCTACGTCAGAAGGTCAGTTGATTGAGAATCCTCGGTATCTGGGCAAAACCTTGGCCAAGGTCAAACAAGTTTCTCGGGACAAGCGGCGCAAAAGAGCACCTAGTTTCAAGAAGAGAATTAAGGCATCTAGCCAATGGAGGAAGGCACAAAAAAGAGTCTCTAAGCTGACTCGCAAAATTTCAAGTCAACGCCAAGATTGGGCTCATAAGGTTGCTGCACAGATCGTTAGCTGTAATAGCCTGGTAGCAACAGAGAAACTTAATCTGAGGAACATGACTCGCAAGGCGAGAGGTCAAGGGAAACGTCAAAAGGCTGGGCTAAACCGCTCGATCCTAGATGTGGGGATGGGCTATTTGAGGAGTTGCCTTGAGTACAAGCTAACTGAGGCTAACGGGGTATTCATTGAGGTGCCAACTCAGCAGGTCAAACCCAGCCAGACCTGTCCACAATGTGGAAGACAAGAAAAGAAAACTCTTGAGCAACGGGTACATAGCTGCCCTTGTGGCTGCATAGAAAACAGAGATGTAGCGGCAGCTCAAGTAATGCTCAATTGGGCGCTTGGAATGAGCGTCTTCAAGCGTGGAGAGACTAGCTCTATCTCATGCGGAAGTATGAGACAACTAGGCTCGAAGAAACGCCAGAAACTTGCGCCTCTATAGGCGCGGGTAGTTCATACTGATTACAGAGAAGATCTCGTATAGAAGCACAGGCAGTCTTGCTTGCCATCAACTTATCCCTCTTTTGTCAAACTGGGAAAAGCAAACTAGCTAAAATGCTTATGCAGTAATGCTTCAGGTCCATTCGCCAAGTCCAAATGTGACAGAAAAGTCAAAGCTTATAACCCTTGTGTAGCACGCATTCTGAGCCCTGACTTTCCGAGAGTGATAAAAGAGGGTTAAGCTACCAGTAGCTGCTATTGAGAGGATAACATTATCAATTTGAAAACTTAACTAGATAAATATGCTACGTCAAACTTCTTTAGGATCAGTTGGCTTAGTAATTGGTGGAATTATGACCGTTGTCGGGTTTGTTGCCTACGGGATAGGAAATTCCACTTTGAACTTGATCGGTTTTTTTTACGGCATTCCAATTTTGCTGGGTGGATTGGCACTAAAAGTCTCTGAGTTAAAGCCAGTACCCGAAACCCAACCAGTCTCCTCAGATGTTCTGGAGCTTCGCACCCGACGAGCAACTGAGACTCAAAACCAACTTCGCAAAGACGTCACCCGCTACCGGTACGGCCAAGAAGCTCACCTAGATGAGGTTCTGGAACGTCTAGGGCTTAGCCCTACCGATGAAGAACGCCCCGCCCTTGTCGGTTTAAGGGAATCAGATATAGAGGGCAACTATGCCTTAATCTTAGAATTTGACTCTCCCTTGATTCCCTTCGAAACTTGGCAAGAAAAGCGAGAAAAGATAGAGAAGTTTTTTGGTCCGGGTGTACGTGCAGAACTAAGTTCACTGGCGGACAACCAAGTTGAATTATCGTTAATTGCTTGATTTATAGACAGTGCTAAAACTCTCGACGGGAGAAAATCCAGACTGCAAGAGTTAATAATAATGCTGTATAAAGAAGGCCGTAACCAGCATCGGACAGCAACGTAGGTGTGTTTGGTAGTATGTCGTAGACAGCATCGTTCTTGAGATTAAATCGAGATAAGTCTGGCAAGATTAAGTAAATGCCTTTAACTAAACGTTGGGCGCTAGGGCTATCAGTTAACTGGCTAAGTGTGACTAGATCGCGACTAAAATGACCCATGAGGTAAGTGGCAAACGTCAATATTGTCGCAATTAAGGAACTAGTAAAGACGCCAAACAAGATTGCAACGGCAGCAATCAAACACAGTTGTAAAATTAAGTAACTGGTTGCGGTAATAATACTGACGATCGGATATTCAATTTGGTTGAGACTTAACACGCCAAAGTAAAATACTGTCATTATTGCTGTAAATACAGCCAGGACCGTTGATAACCCTATATGTTTGCCCACAACAAATTCGCTGCGGTGCATAGGCTTGGCGATTAGGGTTAAGGCTGTTCGTTTTTCAATCTCTCGATTAATTAATCCTGTTCCAACAAAGACGGTAACCATTAAGCCTATTAGATCGATAGCTGCCAAGCCGACGTCTAGTATTATTTTGTTTTCTGCACCAGCGGAGATTTCTGGCAGTAGTAGAGTGGCTACGACCATGATCACGGCAAAAAGGCCGGCTAAGTACAAGACGCGATCTCGAATCACTTCCCGGAATACATTGGCAGCGATCGCAAAAGTCCTCTGAGCGTTCAACCTTAAATTCTCCAAATTGGTTGTATTGAACAGCAGCTTTCTCCTGCTTGGTTACCCTCGCTACTGTTTGCAGCTATGCAGTCAAGCCTGTGAATATAGGGATATCTAACTGAAGGCTGCTACAAGGCGATGCTAAGGTGTTCTGCCCAGTCTAGGAAAGTATGCAACAGTTGACGTCGTAAGTGATTACTCCAGTTACAATCAAACTGCATAAGACAGGCTTGAGTTTATGACTAGAACTGGTATTGGTATCCGAACTGCCCAGGTTCGCGCTGAGCGAATAATTGGCCAGATCCACGTTTATGATGGTGCCGGTAAAGGTAAATCTCAGGCTGCCTTAGGTGTTGTTCTGCGCTCCATTGGGTTGGGCATTGGTTCGCCCTGGCAAACTCGCGTTTTATTATTGCGATTTCTCAAAGGTCCTGGCCGTACCTATGACGAAGATGCGGCAATTGAAGCTCTACAAAGGGGATTTCCCCATTTAATTGATCAAGTTCGTACGGGACGAGCTGAGTTCTTTGGTTTTGACCAAATTACCCGGTTTGATCAGTTAGAAGCCCAGCGGGGTTGGGATATTGCCAAAGGAGCGATTGCTTCCGGTCTCTATTCTGTTGTGGTGCTGGACGAACTCAATCCAGTTCTAGATTTAGGCTTACTGCCTGTTGAACAGGTAGTTCAAGCCTTGAAAGACAAACCAGAACACCTAGAAGTTATTGCGACAGGGCGGGGAGCGCCTCAACCCTTACTTGAAGTTGCTGATCTGCACTCTGAGATGAAACCCTATTATCATTCGGTCACTCAGGGAATTGAGGGAATCGAAGTTTATACAGGAGCGGGTAAAGGCAAATCCACTAGCGCTCTGGGCAAAGCGTTGCAAGCAATTGGCAAAGGAATTAGTCAGGATCAGTCCCATCGCGTTTTAATTATGCAGTGGCTGAAAGGAGGTATCGGCTACACAGAAGATGCAGCTATCGCCGCACTTCAACAAAGTTACCCTAGCCTAGTCGATCATCAGCGTTGCGGACGGGATGCCATCGTTTGGCGAGGCCAACAGCAAGAGCTGGACTATGTCGAAGCAGAGCGGGGGTGGGAAATTGCTCGTGCGGCGATAGCTTCTGGCCTTTACAAGACAATTATCTTGGATGAGCTGAATCCAACAGTTGATTTAGAGCTGCTCCCAGAAGAACCAATTATCCAAACTCTTCTACGTAAACCACGCGATACAGGAATCATCATCACTGGTCGCTGCAAAAATCCTCCTTCCTACTTTGACTTAGCTAGCATTCACTCTGAGATGATTTGTCATAAGCACTACGCTGAGAAAGGTGTTGACCTCAAACGGGGAGTCGACTTTTGATATAAATAGAATTTTTTGAATTCAGTTGACACATTGGAATAGGGTTGCTATCTTAGAAAAGCGCCTAAAAGAGGGCAAGCCCCTCCGACCGGCACCGAACCTGGAAAATAGAATAGTTTGAAAGCCAAAACAAGCAATAATACCTCGTCAAAAGAAAACGATGGTACGAGCTTTTGTGCTTAGCACATTAGGATTGTACTCATAGAAAAGAACATAGCCACAAACTCAACTAAAATGGAGAGTTTGATCCTGGCTCAGGATGAACGCTGGCGGTATGCTTAACACATGCAAGTCGAAC
>CADCWO010000111.1 GCA_902806435.1 uncultured Synechococcales cyanobacterium
GTGTAAGGTGTACTCTTCTTGAGGGGTTAAAGTAATTCTGGTGGCAGCAGGCATCTTTAGTCATGAGGAACAACACCTGCCCATATTATGGTTTTTTAAGTCCCTCTACTTAGAAGTCAACAAAACTGCTAGTACAGAGGAGTGGAGATGGCATGACCTCTATAAATGAAGCATTGCTACAACGACTCACGCAGCTGCCTTTACAGTGGTGCAATTCATAGGGCAGGGAACGTAGACTGTTGGCCAACTCAATTCTCTGATTCCTAGTACCTACTAACCAAGTACGCCTTCAAAGCCCTAGGTATCAGCTATTAAATTGTGCTTGATTAAGTTGAGGTCGAGAAGGCTCAAAATGAGGTAGACAAGCTATGGCAGGACTCCTCCACTGAAGTAGCTGAATAAGCGTGCTCACCCGATTATTTCGGTTCTACGTGCCTTGAGATCAGGAGCAAGCTGGAATCCTAAAATCTTAGGACGCCATTGGTATATCTTGTGCGTGGATAAAGATAAACCTTTATATTCAGTTATAAAAATGTAAATAAAATCCCTTCGGTATAGTAGCGTCCATGCCTCTGAAAAGCTCGGTTTAGGCCTACCATTTGCGCGTTGCCCTTTCGGTGCAAGTTGCCCTTTCGGGGATTTGAGCGGGCTATGCGGGGGGATAAGATAGCCCATCTATTGAGAGAATAGCGTACCACCCCTTGACTTAGCAATACCCTTGCTATGATCTCTTTTTATGAATGCTATTTCTTGTACCTATCACGCTTGTTCTCTGGTTTTGTCTGACAGCAGTTGTCCTTGCCACCCCTCAGCAACTAAGTTGTTTTCCTTTCAAAATAGCGGCAATAGTGCCCCCTTATGGGTACTTAACCTCTGTTTACTTGGCGCGTAGGCTCTATTGCGTTAATAGCAAGCGGTTGAAGTTGTTGTAAACTGTTAAGCAAGTCCTGTTGGGGCATAGCATTGCACGCAATTCTCTACATTACTGTAAAGGCTTTGTTAAATGTCCCTTGAATTTTTTTTATCGCTAGACGCGATCCAAGAGTTTGCCCGTCATTACGGCTACTGGGCTGTATTTCTCGGTATTTTGCTAGAGAACATGGGGCTACCTCTGCCCGGCGAGACAATCACATTAGTAGGGGGGTTTTTAGCTGGTAGCCATGAACTGAACTACTGGCTTGTGTTGACCAGTGCGATCGCAGGGGCAGTCTTAGGTGGCAGTTTTGGCTACTGGATTGGCCTATCCGGTGGCTGGCCGTTGTTGCTGCGTTTGGGCCAAATCTTTCGCATTCAAGAATCTCAACTCCTAGAGGTTAAGGCTCGATTTAAGAACAATGCTCCTAGGGCAGTTTTCCTGGGCCGCTTTATTGCTTTTTTGCGAATCTTTGCCGGGCCTATGGCTGGTCTTGCTGGGATGCCCTTCGGCCAATTTCTAGTTTACAATTTTGCCGGCGCAACCCTGTGGGCAATGGTCATGGTGACCTTGTCGTTCTTTGTCGGTCAACTTGTCCCTTTAGAGCAACTAATTGCCTGGGCGAGCCAGTTTGCCTTTGTAACTCTAGGACTAGTAACTACTGGGTTAGCACTCTCCCTTTGGCTAGAGTTTCGCAAGAAAGAAGCCGTTTACGAGCAACTTGAACCAAAAGACCCGGAATTGCAATCTAGTGAGAATCTCTAGTTTGTTGAGACCAAATGCGAGTGGGTAAACCCCAGATATAAATAAACCCTTCCGCAGCTTTATGGTCAAATTGATCTCCGGTACCATAAGTTGCCAAACTAGGGCTATAAAGGGAGTTGCTTGACTTGCGGCCCACGACGCTAGCGTTACCTTTGTGCAGTTTCAGCCTCACCGTACCAGAAACCTGTACCTGTGTTTGCTGGATGAAGGCATCTAGGGCTTGTTTCAGGGGACTGTACCAGAGGCCGTTATAAACCAACTGGCTGTAGGTTTCTTCAATTCCTCGCTTGTAATGAGTGACATCGGAAGTTAAGGTCAAGCTTTCTAGTTCGCGATGCGCTTGAATCAAAACTAGTAATGCTGGAGTTTCATAAATTTCCCGCGATTTGATCCCCACCAGGCGGTTTTCGATCATATCGATGCGACCAATACCGTGACGACCAGCTAGTTGGTTCAGGGACTGGATGAGGGCTACAGGGTTCATGCTCTCTCCATTCAAGCCAATCGGTATTCCTTGCTCAAAAGCAATTTCCACATACTCAGCTTGATTGGGGGTATTGGCGATCGCCTGTGTCAACAAATAAATATCCTCATCCGCTTCCATCCAAGGATCTTCCAGGGGACCTGCTTCAATACTGCGGCCCAACAAATTACGGTCAATGCTGTAGGGGGAAGATTTCTTGACGGGGGAAGCAATTCCAAACTGTTCACCGTAGGCAATAGTTTCTTCCCGGGTCATCCCCCACTCCCGTGCTGGGGCCAAAACGTTTAGTGCTGGGTTCAACGCAGCGATCGCGACATCGAACCGAACCTGGTCATTACCTTTGCCTGTACAGCCGTGGGCCACAGCATCTGCACCCTGCTGCTCAGCAACCTCCACTAGCAACTTGGCAATTAGAGGCCGAGCCAGCGCCGTAGACAGGGGATAACGATTTTCATAGAGGGCGTTGGCTTGAATTGCCGCAAAAGCATAATCTTTGGCAAAGCTCGCGGTCGCATCGATCACTAGAGACTCGTCAGCGCCGGACTTTAAGGCTTTTTCACGAATTGGTTCTAGTTCATCGCCCTGACCCAGATCAGCTGCTAGGGTGATAACCTCTGTAACCCCCCACTCCTGTTTGAGGTAAGGAATACAAACT
Organism: uncultured Synechococcales cyanobacterium; assembly: GCA_902806435.1. Lineage (GTDB taxonomy): Bacteria > Cyanobacteriota > Cyanobacteriia > Thermosynechococcales > Thermosynechococcaceae > CADCWO01. The sequence continues at coordinate 2,818 of CADCWO010000111.1, forward strand.
GAGGTATCGACGCCTCCTGAATAAGCCAGGACAACTTTCTTTGCACGACCCATTTCTTCACTAACTTAGAACAACAGAATTTCTATTATCAGGCTAATCTTGGTAAATTCCTGCTAGAAACTGTACAGATTAATATTCCTTCTGCAAGTACTTCTTGAGTCTGAGTCACTACCAAGGCCAGGCTACAGGATATCAGCCAGCTGAGCTCGGCTGGCTGCGATAGCCTTATCAAGTAAGCTGGGTGCCATTTAATATATTGAGACCGTCAGGACTCGCAGCTTTAATAGTCTAGCTTTCACCCGGGTTCAGGATACTGAGACGCCTGCTGTCCGTGCAGGTGTTTGCTGTTAGTCTGAGGATGCGCTAAGGATAGGGAATAAAGTAGTGGATGAATAAAGTCTGTGTTTTTTAGTGTTGTTGTTCCTACCTATAATCGTAGAGCGATCTTAGAGAAGTGTCTCAGGGCTTTGGAATGCCAGCAACTCCAGGATGAGCACAGGTATGAAGTTGTGGTTGTGGATGATGGCTCAACAGATGGTACGGTAGCCTGGTTGAAACAAGCGGGTCTGCTCCACCTACAGTTATTGTGCCAAGATCACCAGGGACCGGCAGCAGCTCGCAATTTGGGTGTGGAACAAGCAAGCGGAGACACCATCGTCTTTATTGATAGTGATCTTGTCGTCACAGAGCATTTTCTTCAAGCTCACGCAGACGCGATCGTTCAGGCAGAGCAAGAATTAGGCCACAACCGTCTGTTTACTTATGGCCGGGTAATCAATACCTGTAACTTTGACCACCCTAATGCTGAACCCTACAAGCTGACTGACTTTTCTGCCGCTTATTTTGCCACAGGAAATGTGGCGATCGCCCGCACCTGGTTAGCAGAAGCTGGACCTTTTGATACTCGCTTTCAACTTTATGGCTGGGAAGATTTGGAATTGGGAGCACGGCTGAAAAAATTGGGTCTCAAACTAATCAAAGCGCCAACTGCCATCGGTTACCACTGGCATCCTCCCTTTAGCCTGGCTCAAATTCCCAACCTGATTGAAAAAGAAATCCAGCGAGGTCGCATGGGGGTCTTGTTCTATCAAAAGCATCCAACCTGGGAAGTGCGGATGATGATCCAGATGACCTGGCTGCACCGCCTGCTCTGGGGGCTGCTTTCTCTGGGTGGTCAACTAAACGAACGCACAATGGCTCCATTTTTGCAGTGGCTGATCCAGCAGGGTAAACCTCAACTTGCTTTAGAAATCGCCCGCATCTTCCTCAACTGGTACAACGTCCAAGGGGTTTATGCCGCTTACGCTGAGGCTCAGCAAAAAAAGTCTTAAAGGGTGCCTGGAAAGTAGTAGCTTACTGTTTCCTATGTATGTTCAACTTACGCCTCCTAAGCACTAGATCGGGTGCGCGCGTTCGAATCGCACCAGTTTTGTTAAGTTTCAGAAGCTTGAGACAATGATTTTAGCTACTCTACTAAACCGGGGCTAAGTTCAAATGGTGGCGCGACAGCAGCCGTCAGACCATTCTTTAACCTAATTCAAAGCTTAGATACACTTTGGCTGATTGCTGTCCTACCAGTATCCTTGGCTGGAGGAAAATACGACTAAAAAGGTCGCGGATCCCTCCATGCTCCTTACTGCAAGCTGACTCTAGGTCGCAGACAATAGAAGGTAGTAGAGAGAATTGAAGACAAACCGAATGAGAATACAGCCATCGGTATTAGTGCATTTAGGATACGGCAAGTACGTGCGCTCAGATCAGGTTACTGCTGTCGTACCAATTGAGGAAGAGCGGGGGCCAGGGCGACGGACGTTTGTGAATGTGCAAGGGCAATCTGCTCCACTCATTGCTTCGCGGGCTGAAGATTCGATTGTACGGGATTTGGTCCAGGAGCCACGCGAGATCATTCAGTCACGTCAGCAGCAGGAGATTCTGCGGGATTTGATGTTGGACTTAGGTGGGGTGAATTCGACGGTGCGCCGGATTGCCCGTGACGAAGGAGGAATAGATCTTGAACGTTTAGAGCGCCGTATCCAAGAAGTTCTAGAAGACTAATTACAATAGGGCTTGGTTAACCAAGCCCTATTGTTTGATTAAGGAGCAAGTAATATTTCTGCCGCAATGTATGACATTCCTTCAATCATCCAAGGGTACGCTCAGGGTTACTTTCTGATGGCAGATGATGGGAGTAATTTGGACTGGTACTCAAGCCGCGAGCGCACGCTTATTCCTTTAGATCAACGCTTCCACTATCCGCGATCGCTACAGCGTGTATTAAATCAGGAACGCTTTAGTGTGGCGGTGAATCAAGATTTTGCCGCTGTGGTAGCTGGCTGTGCGAATCGAGAATTAACTTGGATTTCACCACAGTTGCAGGAGATTTACTGGGCACTTTACGAAGCTGGCTGGGCCTATAGTTTTGAAACCTGGCACGGGGATCAATTGGCAGGGGGAATTCTAGGGATTGTGATTGGAGGAGCGTTTATTGGGGAATCGATGTTCTTTCAAATTTCAGAAGGATCAAAAGTGGCGCTAGTCAAGTTAGTAGAGCAGTTGCGATCTCGAAACTTTTTGTTGTTTGATGCCCAGATGATGAATCCCCATTTAGAACGGTTTGGTGCTTACTCAATTTCTGACAGGGAATATCAAGGTTTACTGAAGCGGGCTTTGCAGCGCCAATGTTCCTTAGCCTAACTGGCTACTCTGCTAGTAGTCGCTGCATTATCTGCTGGATAGGTTGTTAGGTTCAGCGTTTTTGGCTTAAACCTTAATCTCCTGTGGATCGCCGATTTGGGTGTACGCACTTTCTCCGAAGATAGCAGAGGGATGACAGTAGTACTTGAATTCCATCAAATTGTGGAAGGGGTCTTCCAGAAAGAAAGTGCGATGTTCGAGGGGCAATCCCTGAAAGCGGCGTTTGGCAGGTTGATAAAAGTTTAGTTGTTGCTGCTGAGCTCTGCTTAGCAGGGCTTCCCAATCCGTTTCGGTAGTAAAAATTAAGCCAAAGTGCCGCGGATAAATACCACGTTGAGGCCTCAGAGATTCTGAGGTAACGTGGGGAACTAGCTGGTGGCCGTAAAGATTGAGAATGATCGAGCTTTCACTTTCACGGCCTGCTGCACAGCCCAAGCCATCAACGTAAAATGTTTTTGTCTGAGGGATGTTCCCAACTGGGAAAGACAGGTGAAAGAGGACTGACATAGGTGTATGGGCAGACTGCATTAGGATCTACTATTTATGAGTTCCCTTGATCATATGAATTCTCTCAATCCCTGGTTGGTAGCGATTTTACTAAATACAGCTTTGGGTGTAGTTGGCTGGCTGATACCCAAGAAGCTGCTCACCCCTGCAGGATTAGTTCATGCCTGGGCTCTAGGTATTTTGCTCTGGGGCACTGTCGGCTGGCGGGGATACCTGGTAGTAATGCTGTTTTTCCTGGTGGGTTCTACTGCCACCCGGATTGGGATAAAGGAGAAAGAAGCACAAGGGATTGCGGAGAAACGGGCAGGGGCCAGAGGGCCAGAGAACGTCTGGGGTTCAGCTTTTACGGGGGCACTCTGCGCGTTAGCAACTTTAGTAATGCCTGCAAGCTACCGGGAGTTATTGATTTTGGGTTTTGTGGCCAGCTTTAGTACTAAGATGTCGGATACCTGTGCCAGCGAAGTAGGTAAAGCCTACGGCAAGCGGACTTTTTTAATTACTACGTTGCAGCCTGTGCCGCGTGGTACAGAGGGGGCTGTGAGTTTAGAAGGAACTTTAGCTGGGATTCTAGCCTCAGCCGCGCTCTCCCTTTTTGCCTGGGCTGTGGGATTAGTGGACCTGCCAGGAGTTAGCTTTTGTGTGCTGGCAGCACTGATTGCGACAAATGTTGAAAGTGTAATAGGGGCAACGCTACAGTCACAGTTTGGTTGGCTGACAAATGAGGTTGTGAACATTCTTAATACGTTGATTGGGGCAATCGCGGCAGTGTTAATTGCAATCTTAGTCAAAGGTTTAGTGTAGCCGCTGTATCGAAGTTTTTTGATAATTTTGAGGTACGTCCCAACCAGATAGCTTTGCAGCAATTACCGTCAAAAACAAGCGTCTTAGCTTGGCCCTGCTCATGCCGTTCGGTTCACGATTATTTGTTCCTGCGTCACAACAACGCTGCTCGTCGCAGCACAACGTTAGAACTAATGTGGTCTAAAACCGATTGCGACAATCTTAAAAAAACAAGGCACATTTGTTTGATGAAAACCACTGTTTTAATCTCGCATCCAACGACTTGTTGGAACAGAACTATTCGACAGCGTTTCAATATAGCTCTTCAATAAATTTTATCGAGAAATAGAGCTTCACTGGATCTTGCTTGAATTGCTAAAAGCCATACTTTATAAAAAGTATAAAGGTTGCTCATCTCAAGCTTCCGCTATCACAGCCAGTACTAGTCTGCTATGTTCTGAATAAGGCATCAGGAGCGTTAAAGGGGTGACTGTGGCTCGTAGAAGGTTAATTATCGAGATGGGTATGGGAGTTGACCAGCATGGGCAAGAGCCAACGGTTGCAGCAGCGCGAGCTGTACGCAATGCGATCGCTCACAATGCTTTACCGGGTGTCTGGGAAGTAGCTGGCTTGAGCGACCCCGACCAAATGATTGTTGAAGTTAAGGTGGCAGTACCCTATCCTGAGCAGGTAAGAGAAGCTGAGGTATTGGCCGTGCTGCCTTTTGGTCACAAAACGCTGAAGGTTGAGTCCGGGGGCATGGTCGCTGAAGGTAGAGCGATCGCATCTCTCAACGACATCAATGATCAGATGCTGATCGCTGTTGCTGCTGTAACGGTTTGGGTTGAGACTACCTAGCACTCCTAGTATATTGATGAAATTGTGGCAGAGGCTGGATGTCAGTTGTGATACCTTCCTCCTATTCTCTAGACTTAAACCCATACGCCTTTGGTAGGGCAAAGTACTACGAGCATTGGTGGTTTGTGCTGAAGAACTGGATGACGTAACGGTGAGATGAATTTGATAGCTTTGGTGATTTTGTCGATGCCGCGTTCAGCCAAAGTCTTAGCATCCTATATGTGTAGGGCTATATTTAACCAAGCTACACCGATAGCTTGGTTTTGGATCTTAGAAACCTTTCCTTGCGATAGATAGTTCTTAGCAAGCTGGGGATTAAGGTTGAAACAGTTTCAGCAAAAGTTAACCGGGTCGAAATATGTCTTGGCGCGATCGCTTTAATCAGATGGGTGGCCGGACCCGATTTGTGGTTTGTCGTTTATTTATTCACTTGGTCGGTAAAGAGGTTGCACCGCTGCTAGGTATTCTCAATCGTGCAGGCCGGGAGGCAATTGCAGCAGATGGTGAGCTTGATAAGCTAGGGGAAGGAATCGTAAAAGTTTGCGAGGGCCTACTTCAGTACGATACTCACTGGCAATCAGCTGCTAATGAGGGAGATGTTTTTTGGGATGAAGGCGAAGCAGGAGACTATGTAACTGAGTTGTTTACCGACTCTGCCCAGCGTTACCTCAGTGAACCCGCGTTTGAGGACCCTGCATCTAGTGCAGACGAATTGTCTTTACCGATCACCCAAAACCTCGTTGTTATACTGACAGTAGCTTATGAGGGTGAAGTGCCAGAATTGGAAGCTGATCTTTCGAATATCACTGCATTTAAAACAGGGCTTAGAGCATTAATCAACCTCCACTACCAGGAAAAGCTACGAGCAATCCAAGTCCATTTCTCTCCGGCTCAGCTTGGTGATCAGTTGACTGCTGATCAACTATTACTTAATTTCTCTGAATTAATTCCCCTATAGCAGGTAGTGTAGTCAACTTGCCTCAGCAATCTGAATTAATTACCTTCTCAATAACTTTTCAACCATGATTTCGAAGCACCCGCCTACTTCCCGTAAAGTTGTGACTCTGCTGATGATCGTGATGTTATGCTGGACGACTTTTGCTTGTGGTGGTCCGCCAGCAACGCAGCGATCGCAGCAACCAGCCCAAAATCAAGGCCAGCAAACTACCAATGTAGCGGCCCAAACTAAGTTAGCAGCTGGCCAGTATCCAGTTCAGCAAGTAACCTATAACGACGCCGATGGGGAGTACAGCTTATTTTTGCTTAATACTCCGCCAGGGACGCCATCAATGTTTCGGACCACAGATTTACAAATGGCTGCCTTAACAGAGGCAGAAGCTTCTTCTGGCCAAAAGCCTTATTTGAAGGTTGAAGGGGAACAGGCTTCGTTGCATATTCCACAAGATTTCAAAATTGAGTATGTTCACAACGTAGTAGAAAACGAAACGAATCCTCAAACTGGACAGACTCAACCAGTTGTCGTTGGTCAACAATCTAGCTTTTGGACTCCTTTCGCAGGAGCTTTAGCTGGTCAAGTTGTGGGCAACCTGTTATTTAGACCTCAATATTATGTGCCCCCAGTCTACCGACCGGGTGCCCCTTTAACGGGTTTCGGTGGCTACGGTAGCAACTATAATCAGGCCGTTCAGCGTTACCAGACGCGTTATCAAACCCAACCCCTTGCCGTCCGAAATCGTCAGACTCGGCTGCGTTCAACAGGTCGCTTAAGGTCTCCTGCCTCCAGTACAGTCCGCCGGAATCCAGGTTCATCATTCGGCAATCGCTCCACGGGTTCTGGTTTCGGCTCTAGTAATCTCCGCCGCTCTGACAGGTCAGGCTCAAGCCAATTTAGGCGCGGGTCAGGAAGTTTTGGTAGTGGGCGATCCACAGGTAGCCGTCGTTCTTTTGGCAGCGGCAGACGCCGCTAAGTGTTTGCGCCAGATGTCAGCAGGCAGAAGGGGAATACTTCAGTCCCTTCTGCCTGCTGATAGGATCTGATGTAGATTGACGACATCACCAATCACTACGATCGCCGGAGCCTCAAATCCAGTTGTTTCAACTTGGGCCAAAATGTTACTCAGGGTGCCGATGAGCAGTTGCTGTTCCGGTCGTGTTCCCCAACGAACCAGAGCGATAGGAGTTCCCAGTGGTCGTCCTGCTATTTGTAGCTGTTCTAGAATGTAGGGTAAGTTTTGAACGCCCATGTAAACGACAATCGTTTCCGAGCCATGGGAGATCGCTTGCCAGTTGATCTGAGGCCGATACTTCCCTACTGACTCGTGACCCGTGACAAAGGTAATAGAAGAACTGTAATCCCGGTGGGTGAGGGGAATCCCGGCATAGGCTGGTGCAGCAATTCCAGAGGTAATTCCCGGCACCACTTCCACTGGGATACCTGCCTGTACCAGCTCCGCCATTTCCTCACCACCTCGACCAAAGATGAAGGGATCGCCGCCTTTGAGGCGCACCACAACAGCATTAGTGTGCGCCTTTTCAATCAGTAGTTGAGTGGTTTCTGCCTGGAGTAAAGAATGATTCCCCCGGCGCTTACCTGCATCGATCTGTTCAGCTTGAGGATTTACCATAGCCAGGATGGGCGGACTAACCAAGGCGTCGTAAACCACCACATCCGCATGCTCCAAAAGGGTTTTGCCTCTGAGCGTCATTAGGCCAGGGTCGCCAGGTCCAGCACCGACTAGGTAGACTTTACCCACAGAGAAATTTTCGTTCCAAGAATAGAATTCAGGAATCATGAAAGCTGTAAACTAGCTGGGATCTGGAAGTAGGTGCGCAAATCAAACCTCAGATAAAACCTATAGGGATGTTATGAATAAATCTGCCAGATCGACTACATCTAAACTAACCCCATCCAGGAGTCGCACCTAGATTAGCAGGAAACCCTGCCAAGTCCAGGATGAAATTGACTAGCTCTGCACTGGGTTCTAGCGGTGTTGCTAGCTGTAGCTGTTGGGGGAATTCCAATCTTAAGCGGGCAACTTCCTCGGCGATCGCATCTGTAGTACTGCCAGAAAACAGAAAGTACGGCATGATGCCGATTCTCTGGTGGCCTACTGTTACTAGCTCCCTAACTCGTTTCTCCAATTTGGGTGGTACCGACCAGTAGGTGGGCACCGCTTGGACTTGGTTGGCAATTTTTTCAATTGGTCCGTTGCCGCCAGGGCGACGGCTGCCATGGGCCAGCAGGATCCAAGCGTCTACAGACAACCTAGCCATTCTGTTAGCGACTAGCTTGGCCAAACCCGGATGCGTTCCTAAGTGAGGCCGCAGGTCAATACTTACTTCTCCTCCAAGGGCATGTTGCGCCTGGATAACAGCAGCAGGAATATCCTCTTTGACATGCACACCCGGCAGCAAAAATAGCGGTAGTACCTGCATTTGATGGAGTCCACTCGCTAGTGCCTGCTGACCGAATTGCTTAATCTGCTCATCTAGTAAGGCTGGTCCCAACTCTAAGGATGCCGTTCCGACCAATGGCCCGGATGCAGTATCTAATTTAGAACTAGTAAAGTTCGTCTTAGAAATCAAAGTCTCCCCCACACCTTGTGCCAGCTTTCCTAAAGCGACTTGAGGTCGAGGGTCACGGCTACCATGCATAACCAGTAAGTAACTAGTGTGCATTAAAGCGAAGCGCGACAAGCAACATTAAACTGAAAAAGGTTGTAATTTTCAGGTTGATCAAGAAACTCCTACAGGTCTACCCCAGTTAATTCTAGCTAGTCGTCTACCATCTGGTGATACCAGTGTTTGACCAGCAAATTAGGATGAGGATACATCAGTTCAGGCTATTTAAAGTGGCCTTAAGCTAAAAAGCTGGATAGTCTGAGCAAAGTGTGGCAAGTACCCCAACTTTATTCTGGAGATTCTGTCTGTTAGCATGGCTGCTAATGACTGGGGATTGAAGAAGCAGCTTTATCAAAATACTTTCCGTATCCCTGCGTACTTCTGGTCTGACTCTTACGCTTTAGAGTCTGCTGGCTCTTACCTGAGTAAGAGTGTGTACGAGTTCATCCACCCAATGGACAGGAATGTTTGTGGCGCCAGCAGTTGCAGTTACACTCAGGAATTTGGAATGAGCAGTGAGCAGCTGCGCTTTTTGCGCCAGAAGCAGGGCTAGTTCCGACGCCTCAAGAAGAAGCTGCTAAACACGTGGAATTAGCTCAGGCGGCACAACAGCAAGTGGCGCAAAAACGGCAACGGGCTGAATGGCTTACGGCAGAGCTGCGAGAGCTTGATCTTGATCCAAACATAGTTGTAATTAAGCGACTAATCTTGCTTCGGAGCTACGATCCTTACTTGTCCTTGAGGTGAAATGAATACTTTTCCACCTAAAGATTTGATCCGGTTAATAGCAAGGTGGCGGGTACGATTATCAACGGCATTACCTAGAACCATCATCCATGCACTTACTTGCGCCGCTTTACTTGCAGGATTACCGGCTAAAAACTGAGCAGTTCGCTGAGAGATAGCAGCAACATTCTGGCTCTCAGGATCAGAGTAGACGTTGGCCCAACTTGCAGCTGTTTCAAAGGAATATCGTGCTGCTTTGCTATCACCTAAAAATAGGAGTTCATCAATTCCTTTGTACCGCCACACGTAGTAGGATTTGGCCGGAACTTGAGGAGCTAATGATTTGAGCCCTTTTTGTATTAAGGCTACAGACTGCTCTGGCATCGCGGCAAACATTGAAATGCTGGTAGAAAGAAAAGGATAGATGTTCAGAAATTTCGGATCACGATCTACAATCACCTCAAAATAGTCAGAGCTAAGCCGATAACCAGTTCTTGCACGGGCTGGCTCATCACCAAAGTACTGAAGGAAATTAAGGAATACCCAGTCTGCAACTAAGTTGTTGAAACCAAAAGTAGGGGCCTTCTGAATTAGCTCCAAAACCAGCTTTTCTTGCTCTAGTTGATCTTTAAGGCTTGCTAAACCAGTGCTTTGGCCTCTTAGCTCATTGAGTTGTTGTAGTTGAAGTGCTCCGGCCACAAATAGGCAGAACACAGCCACAGTAGGAGTTCCTAGCTTTTGAAGTAAAGTTACTAGTTGCCTCATTGATCTAACTACAGGATTCAATCAAGGTAGAAAAACTCATATTAAGTTCAGCAGCTAAGAGAAGCTACAGGCTGAGGTTTCTCAATATTCAGCTTCACCAAGCTGATTTAGGGTAGTAATTGTGCTTAAGTTAGCTTGAGATTAACCAAACAAGCGATCGCAGATCGAAGCAGCTAACTGAGCAGAACAGCTAAGTAAGGCTGCGGTACTGGATAAACGAGTCCAAATAGCTTGCAGGTGAAAATGCAAGTACTAAAGCTGTCACCTGATGTTGGTCCTGATGAAATTTGCGCCTGGTAGCAAATCAACCCTTATCCTACATTCACCCCTTTGCGGTACCTACTAAGTACACATAAGTCTGTCTTGAGCAAGCGACCACCCCTCAAAGAGGGCCTCAAATTTTCTCAGGCCTTGACTTAAGGTGCGAATGCCAGGAGGGGGTTGTGAGCAATAGCCCGACCACCCAGCTAATCGTGCAATCAACCAAGCGGCCCAAGGCAGCGAGCCTGAAGAAAAGGGATTCTGTTGTTTTCGGGTGCGACCTTGCAGTTTGGGCGCTAAGTGGTGGAGGC
>CADCWO010000112.1 GCA_902806435.1 uncultured Synechococcales cyanobacterium
AATTGGATTAATAGGCTTTCATTTCCTGGTTCATCTGCCCCTGAGCCGGACGCTGGCGATCGCCCTGCCTGGGTTCATTGTGTTACTAGGGCTGATCTTGGCTATCCCGGTGCTGGGGCTGGGAACTTCAGTTAATGGTGCTGCTCGCTGGCTAGCACTGGGTCCTTTTCTGCTCCAACCATCAGAGCTGATCAAACCTTTTTTGTTGCTGCAGAGTGCTCAGGTATTCGGTAAGTGGGACCAACTGACTTGGAAGGTGCGGGGCACCTGGTTGGTAATTTTTGGGGTTGTACTGGTGGGGATTTTAGTGCAACCCAACCTGAGTACAACTGCACTGTGTGGTATGACCCTGTGGCTGATAGCCCTAGCAGCAGGCTTACCATACTCGCATTTGGGGGGAGCGGCACTGGCTGGCTTTCTAGCCGCAACTCTGAGCGTTGCCTTTAAGCCCTACCAGCTGAAGCGTCTTTTGTCTTTCCGTAACCCTTGGGCTGATCCTGCTGGGGATGGCTTTCAGTTGATTCAAAGCTTTCTAGCCATTGGCTCTGGGGGTCCTTGGGGTGCTGGATTTGGTCTATCTCAGCAGAAGTTATCTTACTTACCTATTCCCTACACAGACTTTATTTTTGCCGTGTTTGCGGAAGAGTTCGGTCTAGTTGGCGGCTTGCTGATATTGCTGATGTTAACCGCTTACGGAGTACTGGCGTTGCGAGTGGCTTTAAAAACTCAGCCAAGTGTTCATCGGCTGGTGGCAGTAGGCGCTATGGTGCTGTTGATTGGCCAGTCACTACTGAATATCGGAGTAGCAACTGGCGCTTTACCAACTACAGGTTTACCCTTTCCACTGTTTAGTTATGGGGTGAATTCAGCGATCGCTAGCTTGTTGATAGCCGGTTTACTAGTGCGGGTTGCCAGAGAGGGCAATGAATCTGTAGTCATTCCGCTGAACCACGGGCGAATGGCTGCGAGTCCAAACGCGGTGCTAACCGACTCGATTTCTAATCAGCAGGGTTTGTCTCAGCCAGCCAGAGCCAAGAAAACCACTTCCCAACCTAAAAATCTTGTTCTGCGACGGAAACGGCAGCAATCACCTTGGTGGCATTTCTTCGGTTCAAGGCGCTTAAGGAATGAGCGCAATCCCAAGCAAAGCCGCCGATCCCGTTAAGATAAGGGTATGCAAACGTTTCAAATCCAGCTATACCATTTAGAACAATTTGCCAATAGCCTGGTTGCCCACCAACTGACCCACCTCACGCCGCTGAGCATTGGCGTTGTCTTTGCTGCTGGCCTTCTTACCAGTATGACGCCCTGTATGCTGTCTATGCTGCCGATTACGATTGGCTACATTGGCGGATACGAAGCTAAAAACCGTTGGCAAGCGGCTGTCCAGTCCACGTGGTTTGTCCTCGGTTTGGCAACTACTTTGGCGGTACTGGGGGTTGTGGCAACCGAGATCGGGCGCATTTATGGTCAAGTTGGTCTGGGTCTGCCGATCGCCGTCAGCTTGGTTGCTATTATTATGGGGTTAAATCTTCTGGAGGCTTTACCATTGCGGTTTCCGGCCTTGGGAGAGTTTGACTTCATTGCTGAAATACCTGAGGGCATCCGGGCCTACTTCGTTGGTCTTACCTTTGGCTTAGTGGCTTCCCCCTGTAGTACCCCCGTGCTCGCTACCCTATTGGCCTGGGTGGCTAGTACCGGAGACCCTCTACTGGGTGGTGGCCTGTTACTGGCTTATACGATTGGCTATGCTGCTCCACTAGTCTTGGCGGGAACCTTTACAGCCGCGATCAAGCAGTTTTTAGAGTTGAGGCGCTGGTCTAGTTGGATTACCCCCGCCAGTGGTGCTCTGCTGGTAGGCTTTGGTGTTTTTTCTTTATTATTTCGGCTCTTCCCGGCAGTCAGTTAGCTGTAATGGCTAAGTTTATTGGACTCTTTTCTATGCGTGCATTACTGCCTCAGCGTTTCTTCAAACAGGAACTTCTGCCTCTTCTGGCAGACCTGCGATTGGCAATTGTGCTGCTGCTGGCGATCGCCCTGTTTAGCATCTCTGGCACGGTGATTGAGCAGGGACAGCCCTTGGCTTTTTACCAGGCAAACTATCCAGAAGATCCAGCTTTGTTTGGGTTCTTGAGTTGGAAGGTGCTGATCACTCTTGGCCTAAATCACGTTTACCGCACGTGGTGGTTTTTGGCGCTGTTGATTTTGTTTGGAGCCAGTCTGACTGCTTGTACCTTTACCCGACAGTTAATTGCCCTGCGCTGGTTCTCTCGCACCTGGAACTTTTATGGTCAGCCCCGCCAGTTTCAAAAATTTGCTCTTAGCGCAGAGTTAGACCACGTTTCACTTGAGCAAGTACTACTGCTGTTAGAGAAAAAGCGTTATCGAGTTTTTCAGCGGCAGGAAATGCTCTACGCTCACAAAGGGATTGTGGGACGAGTCGGCCCGATTGTGGTCCATGCCAGTATGCTTTTAATTTTGTTGGGGGCAATCTGGGGCTCTTTGACTGGATTTATGGCGCAAGAACTCGTGCCCAGCGGCGCTACGTTCAAAATTGCCAACATTGTTGAAGCTGGTCCTTGGGCTGGCCCTCAACTGCCGCGCGACTGGTCAGTGCGAGTTAATCGTTTTTGGATTGACTATACCCCGGCAGGTGTGATTGACCAGTTTTACTCAGATTTGTCTGTTCTTGATCAGGGGGGGGAAGAAATTGATCGTCAAACGATTCACGTCAATCAACCTCTACGTCATGGGGGCGTAACCCTCTACCAGGCAGATTGGGCGATCGCGGCGGTGCGGGTGCGCGTTAACAACAGCCCAACTCTAGAGCTAGCCATGGCCCCTTTGAATACGGAGGGGAAAGGCCGTCTCTGGGGCACCTGGGTGCCAACGAAGCCGGACTTGAGCGATGGAATTTCTTTGATTGCCAAGGATCTCCAAGGAACGCTGTTGATCTATGATACTTCTGGCAAGCTTGTTTCCACGGTTCGTTCTGGCATGGCAACGAAGGTGAACGGGGTCACCCTGGCGGTTGTGGAAGTAGTTGGCAGTACCGGGCTTCAGGTCAAAGCAGACCCAGGTATTCCGATTACTTACACGGGATATGGCTTGCTGATGCTAGGTGTTGTCATGAGCTATGTCTCCCACTCTCAGCTTTGGGCTCTGCAGCAGAACGATACTCTTTACATTGGCGGGAGAACTAATCGCGCTCAGGTGGCTTTTGAGCGTGAATTCCTCGAGGTTCTGGACCAGCTCAGCCAGCAAAAGGAAGAGCCAGTTCCGCCAGTCCTGGTAGAAAGCTGAGATCGAAGTCAACCAGTGGCAAGTGCTAGCCAAGTTCCCTCAAGAAAGTACCACTGGTTAGGTTTAAAGAGCATCTTACTAAGCTTCAACCCAACGCCAGTTGGAACTGCATAACGTGACATGGCGTCAGTCTATTGCACTAGCACCTGAGCCCTTGAATTATCTGCCATTCAGCTCTCGTGACAGGTTGCACTGAGAGACGGCAACCTTTTTGCAAGAGCATCATTCCGGCTAAAGCTTTGATCGCTTTTAGTTCCTCTAACGAAATGGGAGGAGTAAAGTCTTTAACATACTGAATGTCAACCATCAACCAGCGAGGAGCTTCTGGTGAGCTCTTCAGGTCGTAGTAGCTGCTAGCTGGGTCAAAGGCGAAGTAATCGGGATAAGCTTCACGCACGACCTTAGCCGTACCTGTGATTATTTGCGGCTTGACAACACTGTGGTAAAACAACACTGTATCACCAACCCGCATCTGTCGCATCAAGTTGCGCGCCTGGTAATTCCGTACTCCCTCCCATGAAGTTATTTGGTCTGGTAGTTGTTTCAGGTCTTGCCAGGAAAAGACATTTGGTTCCGTTTTGATCAACCAATAGTTCATAAACTTCGCGATCGCCTCTATCCGCTCAAATTAAATTTAATGCTTCAGTTCCGCATTGCTAGAATCTCGCTATATTAGTCAGTTACATGCAGCTCGTAGTGAGTCTTCCGTTAATCTACTCATAGAAAATGCTAGAGGAGCCGCCAGGAGTGAATGCAGCCGAACAAGCCACAAATCCTGAAACCGCCTCAAAAATTGCAGCAATGGTCAGCTTGTTCAAGCGCCAGTTCCCAGAAGTCAAGGCGAATCTTCAGCCTTGGACCAATGACCCCAATACGCGGGAACTTGTAGACCCTGATTCGATTGATGTAGCCTTTAATTTGCCGGCCGGTAACACTTTAGTTCAGGTGCGCTTTTATGAAAACCGCTTGATTGGCGTTGAAGCTATTTGCTTTGGGCGGTTTGGCAATCAACGGTGGCAGTTTTCCACCGTGGGGGAGTGGAGCTTTCAAGGATCTTTCCTGCCCCCAGCCGGTTTTCAAGACAGGCTAAAACAGGTGTGCCGAGAAATTTTTGTGTTATTTAATGGGTCAGATTCAACCAATCAAGTCTAAAATACATCCCATGCAGATGAAGAAAGGCTGGGCTTTGAACAGACGCTGGCTAACCCCCTACCTGTTCTTGCTCCCAGCACTGGTAGTACTTAGTCTGACAGTCTTCTGGCCAGCACTGCAAGCGTTTTACCTGAGCTTTACCCGTTACGAGTACGACCTGACGCAAGCTCCTCAGTGGACAGGGTTAGAAAACTTCCGTCGTCTCTGGGGCGATCGCGTTTTCTGGCAAACCATGGGAAATACGATAGTATATCTGCTTGGTGTGGTGCCAATTCTAGTCATCGTACCTTTAGGGCTAGCAATCCTGGTTAACCAAAAAATCCGGGGAGTGCGGTGGTTTCGGGCTGCCTATTACACGCCAGTCGTGATCTCAATGGTCGTCGCTGGGATCGCTTGGAAGTGGCTTTATGCTGGCAACGGTCTTTTAAATCAACTGCTGAAACTCGTTGGGGTTTCAACCGGGGTGCCATGGCTCACTAGTCCCCAACTGGCACTTTTTAGTGTGATGGTAGTAACAGTCTGGAAGGGCTTGGGGTACTACATGGTAATTTACTTAGCCGGTCTCCAAGCTATCCCCTCAGACCTGTATGAAGCGGCAGCGATCGATGGTTCTGATGGGGTGCAAAAGCACTGGGATATTACCGTGCCCTTAATGAAACCTTATCTACTGCTAGTCGCTGTCATCTCAGCGATCTCCGCCACAAAGGTTTTCGAGGAGGTTTACATCATGACCCAGGGGGGGCCTCGCAACAGTTCCAAAACAATTGTTTATTACCTTTACGAACAAGCTTTTGGAGAATTAGAAATGAGCTACGCCTGTACGATTGGCTTAGTGCTGTTTCTAATTATTTTTAGTCTGTCAATTCTGAATTTGAAGTTAGGACAGTTACGAGGCCAGAACGGTTGATTATTCCAATGTCACTTTGTCGGTAGAGGTAGGTAACAGACTCATCTGCTCTAAATTCAAGACCTCAGCTAATATCTGTGGGCTGAGCAGGTTTTGCTCTTGGACAATCTGCCGCAGAGATTTACCTGTTGCCAAGGATTCTTTGGCGATCGCCGCCGCTTTCAAATAGCCAATATGAGGGTTTAAGGCAGTGACTAGGGCTAAACTGCCCTCAGCGTATTCTAAACAGCGATCGCGATTGGCGGTGATTTCCTCAATACAGCGCTCTGTCAAAGCTTTCAGCGTGTTGGCCAAAATTTCAATACTGTGGATCAGGTTGTAAGCCACCAAGGGCATCATCACGTTGAGTTCCAACTGGCCCGCTTGAGCCGCTAGCGCGATCGCCGTGTCGTAGCCCATTACCTGAAAGCAAACCATGGAAGTCATTTCCGCAATCACCGGATTGTACTTTCCCGGCATGATCGAAGAACCAGGCTGTACGGGTGGTAGTTGAATTTCCTTCAACCCAGTTTTAGGGCCAGAGTCCATCAGGCGCAGGTCGTGGGAGATTTTCACACAATCTTGGGCTAAATTTCGCAAGCAGCCAGAGACATGGACAAAGGGACCCATACTTTGCATTGCCGCCATTAAATGATCAGCAGGCTTCAGGGGCTGGTTGGTGAACTGTGCCAGCAATTGAATCACGCGGGCGCGGTACTGAGGATGGGTATTTAACCCAGTCCCTACAGCACTGCCCCCCAGTCCTAGCTGGGTAAGATCCCCAACCGCAGTCTTAAGCCGAGACAGATGCTCCTTCAAAATTTCGGCCCAGGCCCCAAAGGTATCCCCTAGGCGGACGGGCACGGCATCTTGCAGATGGGTGCGGCCAGACTTGACAATATGTTGGAATTCTTTAGCCTTGACCTCTAAAGCAGCGATCGTGCTAGATAAAGCTGGGCGCAATTGGTGATCCCAGGCCAACAGCCCCCCCATTCGGATCGCTGTCGGGATGACATCATTAGTGGATTGCCCGTAATTCACGTGATCGTTGGGACTGAGGCGCTGGTAATGCCCCTTGGGTTCTCCCAGCAGCTCTAAGGCCCGGTTTGCAAGCACCTCATTGATGTTCATGTGGTGGGAGGTTCCTGCCCCTGCCTGGTAAACATCGACGACAAACTGATCCCGTAACTTCCCAGCTAGGACTTGATCGCTAGCCTGGACAATTGCTTGGCTGATGTCTGGAGGAATGCAACCGAGTTCCCCGTTGGCGATCGCCGCTGCTTTTTTAATCAGGACACAGGCATCGACATAGGTGGGCAGAGGCCGCAGCCCACTGATCGCAAAGTTTTCCGTGGCTCGCAAGGTTTGAATGCCGTAGTAGGCGCTGGCCGGCAAGGAGCGATCGCCCATAGAATCGTGTTCAGTCCGGTAAGCTGGAATGGGTGTCGTCATTACCTTGTTCCTCCATTTTTTTAACCCATCTGGGTAGGTTCAAAGTTCTACCCTTACTCTAAAGGCACCATCCTTCATACCTCCACTATTAGTAGTAGGTGTGGAGGTAGCCGGCGAAGAAAGCACCTGTCTGGGAATAAAGGGTTAACCTAACCCCTAGTCATCTCTCAGCAAAAATAGTCATCGGTAAGTTTAGCACTGCTTTCAAGCGAACTCTTATGCCTAAACAAGGGTTTATTAGCGCTTGTTCTGAATTATCCTGATTTCTGTGGCGTTGAGTGAGTAACTGAGTATTAAATGCAAGATACCTGCGATGATTACTTCATTGATTTAACTAGACTCATTCCGAAAAACGGTATAAAATCCAGCTCGATTACGTTTAAGCAAACACTTATAAAATCTTAGTTCGGGGGGAGGGTAGAAGCTAGTGGGTATTTTTAGTCGTTTTTCACGAGATATGGGCATAGACCTAGGTACAGCTAATACCCTGGTCTATGTTTCTGGTAGAGGAATTGTCCTGCAAGAGCCCTCGGTGGTTGCTATTGATGAGAGTACAGGTACTTTGCTGGCCGTAGGAGAAGAGGCTAAGCGAATGATCGGGCGTACTCCTGGTAACGTGGTGGCAATGCGCCCTTTGCGAGACGGGGTGATTGCAGATTTTGAAAAAGCAGAACAGATGCTCAAGCATTTTATCCGCCGGGTTCATGGACGAAGAACCTTAGTCTCTCCTCGCGTTGTGATTGGCATTCCTAGTGGTGTAACTGCCGTAGAACGCCGAGCGGTGCGAGAAGCATTAACCCAAGCCGGTGCCCGCGATGTACATCTAATTGATGAGCCTGTGGCCGCCGCGATCGGTGCAGGATTGCCGGTGGAAGAACCGACAGGCAACATGATTATTGATATTGGGGGCGGGACTACGGAAGTAGCCGTTTTGAGCTTACAAGGGACGGTCTTGAGTGACTCAGTGCGGGTGGCGGGCGACGAATTAAGTGAATCAATTAGCCAGTACATGAAGAAAGTTCACAACCTGGTAATTGGTGAACGAACTGCGGAGGAAATAAAAATTCAGATTGGTTCCGCCTATCCTACTAGCAACAATGATGACGCCAGCATGGAAGTCCGGGGGCTGCACCTGTTGTCCGGTTTGCCGAGAACAGTCACTATCAAAGGCCCAGAAGTGCGCGAAAGTATGTCAGAACCGCTACTGGTGATTGTGGAAGCAGTTAAACGGACATTAGAGCGAATTCCGCCTGAACTTGCCGCCGATATTGTTGACCGCGGAATTATGTTAGCTGGGGGTGGGGCTTTACTGAAGGGTCTGGATACTTTGATTAGCCACGAAACTGGAATTGTGGTACATATCGCCGCTGACCCCCTTAGCTGCGTGGTTTTAGGCACAGGCCATGTCTTAGAAAACTTTAAGCAATTGGATAGAGTATTCGGCAAACACGCCACTACTTTATGAGTAGATTTGCATAAGTAGATTTACTAGAATTGGATCAACTGGATCCCAACTATTTAGGACTGTGTAAAGGATTAGCAATCAGAAGTACAAGCACGGCCTCTTCACTTAACTTACTCTGCGGTTGCAGATAGCAGTTAGTTTGTAATCGTCTAACTATTCTTAATTCCTGGTCAAAGTTACATTTAGGTCGCTCCTGGGGTAAGGAGCTTTGTAAACATCGCATCTGAGCAGGTTAAATGTACTCTCCCTATCGCTGGTGGGACCGTCATCGATTGCAACTGTCTTTGGCAGTGATCAGTTTGATCGTGGCTTGGTCTGTACGACAAACCCAAGGAGCGGGCTTGCTAGAGGTATATCGTTTAATCACGCTTCCCTTCCAAGGAAACCCGACTCAGCAAGAACAGTTAGTCAATGCCCGCACCTGGGAACTGGAACAGCGCTTAGCAGCGCTAGAAAGTCAAAATCAGGCGTTGCAAGCGTTACTCAAGCAGCCAGTTGTGACTCAAGGTAAGGGAACCGTTGCACCCGTAATTGGGCGCAGTGCCGACCACTGGTGGCAGCAGATGACCCTTGGCAGGGGACATCTGGATGCTATACGGGAGGGTGCAATTGTAGTTGCCCCTGGTGGCTTGGTGGGACGAGTTGTTAGTGCCTCTGATCATACCAGCCGTGTACTACTGATTAGTGATCCGACTAGCCGGATTGGGGTGACAACCAGTCGTAGTCGCCGAATGGGAATCTTACGGGGCCAGGCCGGCGATCGCGCTGTGATTGAGTTTTACGAAAAAGATCCCGATGTCCGTCCAGGAGATGCGGTAAGTACCTCCTCTTTGAGCAGTCTGTTTCCCCCAGGCTTGCTGGTTGGACGAGTTGAATCGATGCAGCTATCTAAAAGCGCAGCTCCGCAAGCTCTGGTGAAGCTTTCTGCACCTGTTAGTGATATTAATTGGGTGACCGTATACCTAGATGCTAAAACCTCTAAGTCAATGGTCTCCATTAACCCTTAACATGCTGAACTGGGTAGTGATCGTTGGGTCGGTTGCTTTGTGTGCTCTGACCCTGCCCCTAAGGTTGCCTGGCATGGAATTAAATGGGATGGGGCCTAACTGGTTATTGATTTGGGTTGTTGCCTGGAGTCTGAAGCGAACTGCCTTTCAAGGCGCCTTGGCAGGTATTGTTCTGGGACTGATCCAGGATGGGATGACTGCACCCTATCCTTCACACGCTGTAGGGCTAGCATGTGTAGGCATTTTAACTGCCCGTCTCCAAAAACAGCGTTATATCGAAGAAGATTTCATTTCCGTAGCTTTGATTGTTTTTGGAATGGTAGTTGTGGCTGAGAGTGTAACTGCAGTTCAATTTAGTTTATTCAAAGGAACTGACAGTACTTCCATACCCCTATCAGAGATTTGGGTGTATCACCAGCAAACAGCCCTCAGCTCAGCAATCTTGAGTAGCCTCTGGGCTCCAGTCGTTTACTACCCCTTAAACCGGTGGTGGGAGCGGCTGCAATGGATAGAGCAATCGTCTTAGTCTGACGGTTACCCTCGTAGTTCTCCACAAGAGTTGGGCCAGTATTGAAGTCGAGCTTGATCGGGGGTAGCCCCCACTCCCCACCTCTAGGAGATGCTGCCGTTGCCCGGACTCTCTCCAGAATGGTTGATGTCATTGAGAGAAGGCAATGGTTGCTTGCAAAAGCCAAATGCTGGGAAGTTCGCAAAATTTTGAGTCAGGTTGAAAGATGAACGATAAAGCCGCCCTCGCTGCTAAAAGCTAAGAATTGTTATAGGGCGTATCTGCAAACTAAAAAAGAGACACTAGATGTAGTGGGAAAAAAGGTGAGAATATTGAGTATCCTTTATCTGACAACCAACTGGAGTAACTTCTCATGCCGGTACATCGTGGCGAGCTAAATGATGCTCAATGGCAAAAACTTTACCCTTTGCTGCCAACCAAAGCACGTACTGGGCGACCTGCTGCTGACCATCGAGTAGTAATCAACGGCATTCTGTGGATTCACCGCACGGGTGCGCCGTGGAACGATTTGCCTGCTCGTTATGGGTCACGCGGGACGGTATCAAGCCGCTTCTATCGTTGGCGCACCCAAGGCATCTGGCAGGAGATTCTAAATCGCTTGCAGCAGAGCGCCGATGCCGCGAATCAAATGGACTGGGAAGTACATTTCATTGATAGCACTATTGTCCGCGCTCACCAACACGCAGCGGGAGCAAAAAGGGGGAACTGAATACGGAACAACAACCGCTTAGTGTTGAGCTTCTTCAGCAGCAGGAGGCTCTCGGGCGCTCAAAAGGCGGCTTCAGCACTAAAATTCACATCCAAGCCGAAGGCATGGGCAAACCGATGCAGTTTGTCTTGTCGGAGGGGCAACGTAGTGATATCAAAGGATTCGCCACTCTTAATACTGCCCTGAAGGTCAAGCGTACTGGACGGGGGAGACCGAAGCAACGTCCTCGTTACTTGGTGGGTGATAAAGGCTATGACGCACAGATGATTCGCCATACCTTACGCCGTCAGCACACTACACCAGTTATCCCCAAGCGCAAAAATGCTAAATACAAACCCCGCTTCAATCGCGGACTTTACCGAGAGCGCAATCGCATTGAACGGCTGATTAATCGGATCAAGCAGTTTCGCCGAGTAGCTACTCGTTATGAAAAAAGAGCCGAGAACTACTTGGCAATGCTGATGATTGCGGCGATTCTCATCTGGTTGAAATAGCTCATTACGCTATATCCAGACTTTGCAGATACGCCCTAGCTACGCCTAAGTACGCTTTCCCCTAAACATGGTTTGTAGCATATATTTTAGTATGATAAATATGTCGTCTGTTGTGGTAGTACCATGAAACAAAAGATAGCAGTGACGTTGGATCATGATCTGGTAAGCTTTCTAGACGAGCAAGCAAGGGGAAATCGAAGTGAGTACCTCAATGCTTTACTGGTACAAAAGCGTCAGCAAACCCTTGAAGTAGAGATGATTGCTGCACTTCAGCAAGACAATGAAGACTTTGCCTACCAGTCTGAAGTTGCCGCTTGGGATGCTGTCGCTGGGGATGGCCTTGATGCCGAAGGGTAAACTCACCTATCAACGTGGGCATATTCACTGGATTCGCCTCGACCCTACTGTAGGTGCTGAAATTCAGAAAACCCGTTCTTGCCTAATTCTTCAAAATGACATCATGAATCAGTATGGGATGCTAACAATAGTGATGCCATTCCGCCCAGGCCATAAGAAAGCACCTTATGTGATTAACGTGACAGCTACCTCTTCTAATGGGCTGGATCAAGACCGTTTTCTAGATGTCGCTCAAGTTCGAGCTGTGGACAATCAGCGTGTACTTGGCCAGATCGGTATCTTGGAAGAGCACTACTGGCCTCAGATTCGTAGGACTTTAGATATTGTCTTTGGCTTTACCAGTTAATTAGGTGTGCAATATCGTGGATAGAAAAGCAAAAATGCTGTTTCTGTTCAAAGATTTCGATTAACTAAGCCCAGAAGCAACATAGCTCTGAGAGGGAAAGACTTCTGGGACGATGCTCACACCACCAGCGGGCTTCTACTAACGCTCTAGTGAACTGACAAGTCAACGCAAGCTATCTATCGCCATTACAAATTGAGCTGAGCAGCAGTAGTAATTCCTATATCACAATCACAAGGGCAGAGACGAGCGAGTATAAACGTTCAACTTGTAAGACAGGCTGCCTAGCTGCGCTAGATGTGGTTTCCATCCGCGGCCCTTAAAATCCTTGACTGAGGTATTCCTGTAGCAGTGAAACAGAAAGTAGTTGTCTCAAAGGTACTGCAACTGGATCTGAACATCGGTCCTGGGACCCGCGACTAGAACCGATGAATCGACAAATTTTGGTGGGCCTGTGAGAACCATAGGATTTTGAGAGAATCCAAAGCCTTCTGTCGGGATGCCTAAGAAATTGCGATTAGCCTTGCCGTCGTTATTTTCATCAT
Source organism: uncultured Synechococcales cyanobacterium (assembly GCA_902806435.1). Lineage (GTDB taxonomy): Bacteria > Cyanobacteriota > Cyanobacteriia > Thermosynechococcales > Thermosynechococcaceae > CADCWO01. The sequence goes on from CADCWO010000112.1 coordinate 12,243, forward strand.
GCAAAACTGCAACTGCATAGCTTCCCGGCTGCAACTGTTTGAGTGTCATCCTCAATGGGGCATCTGTAATTTTCAGACACTGCCTCTGAACTGCATTTTTGGTGTCACTTGGAAAGCCTTTGCTGGTTGAAAATACACTTAAACACACCTGCCCTTTGCGATTTTGCAATCCATCGATATTGATGGTCAGAGCACCCACTGAGTTTGCATGAGCACTCATTGCCATAGGTATACTTCCCAACACTGTAAACAGGAAGATTCCCAGACGAAAGGGCTGCATCATAAAACTCCTACACGAACTGAAGAATAAAATTACTCTTAAACAGTATATTGTATAAATAATTTATTTTTCAAACTATTGTATGGTAAAACAGTATCAAAATTTAGCAGTTGCATTTAAGTACTAAGCTAGATATAAGGTTTACAGTTTGATAGTTTGAAGAAGCGGTCTGCCAAGCAACCTACGGTTTCGCCACTGCATCCGGCAATGGCCAAGTCGACTAGCTTCCTCTTAGTTAAAGCGGGTGACAAATCTCGCGACTTGTTCAGTTATTACCTCACGAGCCTGGACATCAGACTCAACCATTTTGCCATTCTGTTTCGGCTTGCCAACCAAGGGCTACTTTCTCAAGTGGAACTGGGACAACAATTAGGAATTGACCGGGCTCCGATGGTGCAGCATATTGATTATTTGGAGCAGCGCGGACTTGTAAAGCGGACTCCTAACCCGCAAGATCGCCGTGCCTATGCACTCATGTTGGTGGATAAGGGACAAGAGACTCTAGTGCAAGCACTTGAATTAGCTCATCGAGTAGAAGCTGAACTTCTAGCTCCTCTATCTGCGGAAGAGCAAGCGCAATTAAATCATTTGATGAATCGATTGCTAGCCTCTCATTTCATCAGTGACGATTGAGGTTGCATTTAATCAGTCGGTAACTGTTAACTAGGGATGTTGACTGATGCTGGGCATGTGAATACTGTTCTGGCGGTGAACCGGTTGTTCTCTATAGACCCCA
>CADCWO010000113.1 GCA_902806435.1 uncultured Synechococcales cyanobacterium
ATTACAGGATATATAGCTGGTGGTAATACTTGGTAAGGGCCGTCGATCTTATCAGCAACAGCTAAGCCAACACATCCTTGATATTTAGAACTACCTTTGGAAGCTGTACTGATAAACATGTAATATTGACCAGTAACTAGCTCCTTCACAATATAAGGATCACGCCATGGAGTGTGTACTTCCTTTCCATATAGTAGACGAACAGTGGAGCCATAGAAGCGTTCATCTGGCATGACAATCGGGCTTGAACAACGCTTCCACTGAAGCCCATTAGTTGATGTTGCCAACCCAATACTCTCGTTGAGTATTAGCGGTTTGGCTGAGGCTGCTGAGTAAAAAAGGTAGCAAATTCCGTTCTCCTTATAAACACTCCCGGCAAGTATTCTTCCACTTTCCCAGTGGTTAGACGGGTCAGGCTCAAGTACAATCCCTAAGTACTGCCAATTTTTCATGTCTGTTGAGATGGCAGCACCAACTTCACCCACGTGCCAGAAAGGTACCACTTTTCTTTCGCCTGTTAAGTAGAAAAGCCGATATATATTGTCATCCTTGAGTAACCAGGCATCCCAAGTGCCGTATCCTTCCTGTATTTTTGGACAATAGCCAGCTTCCTGACTCTTGATAATCTCCTCAATCTTGGAGCGTGCTTCATCGTAATCAGCCCTAAATTCAAGAGCTTTGTATAAAGTGTTGGTTGCCTCATCAAGCTCACCTCTATCCCTCAGGCATGACCCGAGAAAGTTATAGGCTTCTGGGAAGTCAGGTTTGAGTTCTAGGGCTTTGTGCAAGTTATTGATCGTTTTATCAATCTCGCCTTGACCTTTTAAGCAGAGACTGAGGTTGTAATAAGCTTCCGGAAAATCAGGTTTAAGTTCTAGGGCTTGTTGTAGATAGTCAGTTGCTTTGTCAGCGTAACCTTGCCATAAAAGCGCAAATCCTAGCCCCACATATGCTTCAGCATTAGCTGGCGCTAATTCAATAATTTGCAGACAAACGCTTTCTGTTAGGTGTAGATTACCGTTTTGGCGTTGTCGTAAGGCTTCTGCTTGTAGTACCTGAACTAGTTCTTCATTCCAAGCATCAATATCCTCTGCTTCCCCCTGAAGCATGACTGATAGCCAAACACTTTGAGCCTCTAGTTCTTGTCCTTGAAATAACAATGCCAGCCCCAAGTACCAATAGCTGGATAGCACTGTTGGCTCAAGGTCGATACACTCCTCCCAGAGGAGAGCAGCTTCGCTATAGTTATTCTGCTCCAAGTAGGTGGTCGCACGTTGTTGTAGTTCAACGAAACTCAGAGTTATAGTACGGTTCATGGTTGAGCGGGCCTAAAGGCTATAGAAAATTCTTCCCAGATGGAAGCCTTTCCCCGTCAATAACAACGTGATTTAGATCATTTGCCTAGCAAGGTTTAACTGCATGACCCCATTTGTGATTTCGCCGAACAAACATTCGCGGTGCTGCCTGCAAATAGTCACAAAGTACGCTCTGGCTTGGAAATAGCCATCTCTCTGTAAACAGATCGAACGACGCTGTTGTATTTGCACAAATGATGTGCTCCTGAAGCTGGCTGTAGACGTTGCTCTGGTGCCGAACTTTAATCACTTTGCCAGATCAATCGAGGTGGCCTAGGGTTGGCTAGTCCAGGGAAGTAAATAAACGCGAATCTAAGTAGCTGACCTGAGCAGAGGGGCTCAATGCGGCTAGTACTTGGTTGCCATAGCTACGGTGTATGACGCGGCTGTCTAGTAGCGCTACAACCCCTTGCCGCTCACGTACCGGAGCAATCGCTCGCTGAAGTTTATTTAAGGCTTCAGGTAGTAGGTAGAGCCGGAACCAATCTTGGCGTAAGCGCTTGTAGTAAGCGACCCGGCCTGCAACTCGCGGATCTTCTAAAGAGGGGATAGGTAGAGTTGCGATCGCTAGCAAATGAGGAGCCGGCAGAACTGCCTGATGCTGTTGCCAGAACTCCCAGCCTGTTACCAAAACCCCGTTGTCATCCAGGCAGGTTTTCTCAACTTGAACTCTAGAGCCGAACTCTGAGGCCAGAACTGACCCTACCTGTGCTTTGAGGGGAAGGTCTCCAACAATCACAACCGTCAACCCTTGAACAGCCGTACTCAGGCCCAGTAGCTCCTGAACTTGCCGGATTAAAGCAGGCTGGAATTGGGGAGTATTCGGCAGCGGCATACCATCCGGTAAATAAAGCTGAATCATTTCGCCCCGAACGTCAGGGGCAAACTTCAAGCAAGTTAATTCGTCTAACCCCAACCGTTGACGGTATAAAGCAGCTTCTGAATCAAGGTCAATCGCCCCCCCAATCAACACAACTGGCTGACGAGGCCAAATTTTACTGAGAACTTCAGCAACTTCTACAGGAGCACAATTAAGCGAGAATTGGCCTCTTGAGCGATCAAACTCAGCCCAAGTCAAATTGTGATTCGTCTCAAACCGTTGCCAAAAAGTTTTCCAGGACTGGGGACAAATAGCTAGATCTAGAGACTGCCCAAGATCCGTTAGTATTTCCTGCTCTGGTTGGTCAACTAAACTACAGTTATAAGGATTAGCAGGATGTTGGAATAGCAATCGGGTAAGTTGCACCCGGCGGTCTCGAATTAAGTCAGCCTGGACCGGGTAAGTCAGCATTAGATCATCCCAGTCCTGAGCTGAAACCACAGCCGTTAATTGCTGTTGCACCCAAGCTTCCAGGTCATCAATGCCGTCTAACAAAGTTGGAATACCAGGGGGGAAAGCGGTTTGGCTCCCTAGCTGGTCGTCTAACCAGGCTGCGGGTGATGTCAGTAGTAACCCCCTAAAGCTTGGGTCAGGCCAGCAATTCCCAGTCTGAACTGGTTTACTGCCCTGCATCCACTGATACAACCGGGAAATTTCTACTTTCAGTAATCGTTGTTGCACCCAGTCTGGTGCCACCAAAATCACAGGCCCAGGCCAAATTAAGATGGGTGCCAAATAGCTTAATCGGTAGTGACCATAACAACCAGAGGGAGACCCAACTTGAATCAAGGCACTGCGCCTTAACCTCAAAGCTCTGGCAACTAACCGAGCAATGGTTAAGTGGTGGGGCCAATAGGGTTCCCCCTGCTCCTTGAGAAATGCACGCAATTGCTGATGGACTTCTACCTCAATCACCGGCTTACGGTCTCTTGGTACGGCATGACCTCCATTTTGGCACACACCATAGAGGCGATTCTCTAGCTTATCGGGGAGCTAAGGGCAGAAGTGGCCAGTTTTGAAGCCTTCTGATTAAAGCCAAGCCAAGGCAATAGGAGGCCAGCCTTAAGCCTGTTTGTTGATTGCGATCGCAGGGAACCGCTTGTTTTTTGAGTCACTAGAGGACGCCCTGGACACCGTAGTACACACACGCGCTTGCCCCGATCAGGTAGACAAACCGGTAGTGCTAAACAAGTAATGATGCATTGTAGTGGTGAGTGAAATACCAGATAGCACTGATGTGATTCTCCAAAGACTTAGAAAAGGATAAGGTTTTGCGGACTAAGCGAGAGACTCGTTGT
>CADCWO010000114.1 GCA_902806435.1 uncultured Synechococcales cyanobacterium
GAACAGCAACTAGTGGCACAAGGAAAGAGCTAGGAGCTAAGCCCGAAATGTCAAAAGGTGAGGTTCGTGAAAAGGTAACGTTTAGCAGTAGGGCGATTGCCCACGCCGCATAGCTTGATCATAGCGTAAGCGTAACGTTCCCTAAGTGTGCGTTACGGGGGAGGGGGTAGCACCTGGTTGCATTGGTGTGGCGACCGAAGTAACTTCCACTGGGTTGTTCACCGGATTTTTCCTGCTGCTGGAGTTGTGCCAATTCTTCTTCCAGCCTCCTCTCAAGGGTATCCACTACCATGTGAGGATCAGTAGCTTGCTTGAGCACCTCTGCTTCAGGATCCACGCGGTCTTTGACAGTAGGTAGATCTCGGCGTAGCTCTTCTAGCAGGGCAATCAGTTTGGCAATTTTTTGCTCAGACAAGAGGTTCATTTGCAGGCTCAGCTGTGCCCGCTGCTCTGCTAGCTGTTCTTGGCGGGTTTGCTTGATCAGGACCCCTGAGGTCATCAGCAACGCACTTAAGCCAACTGCCCCCTGTAGCCAATAAAATGGCGGTGGGTCGAATTGCCGGATGCCCAAGCGCTTGGGTAAAGCATTGGGGAGTATCCACACTACAGTCGCCAGCAAGATCCCGTACAGAAACATGGGGCGGCCAAAGAAGCCAGTCGCAGCTTCTACAAAGCGCTGATGTTGAGGTAGGTCTCGGTGTGATTTCGTCTGTAGCGCTACTATCGCATCAATGTTTTTGCCAATCGGGTCTGGCAGTGGGGCAGTCGGGAGCGCTATTGTGCCTGGGTAGTCTTCTGCTGAGCTTTCACCCTCTGGTGTGCTGCTGGTTTTCACTGCTATTCTCCTCTTCGGCTAGCTTCTTCAATCTTAGTCAGATGCTCAGTTGCCCGTTTAAGCGCACGAGTACTAGACCAGACGCCACAATAAGTTTGGTCCTTCCTGTACTGCTCTAGCGTGGCAATATCTTTAGACAAGATAAATTGACTGGTAGCGGTCTAGGTGTACAGCAGTATGTTTGACCTCGTGAGTTGTCACTGGTGCTTGGGAATTTCTACAACTCTACTTGAGGCTCACCTCTTTAGATCCTCTATTCACCAAACCTATTTGTCAGCTCCTAGTGGGTTCTCACTTCTATAGATTGTTGACGACTTGTGCTGTGTTTTCTCATTTCCACTATGAAGCTGTTGAAACTGGTAGCCTGTTCCTCTGACGGTAAGAATAAATTCTGGCTCCTTTGGGTTGGCTTCTACTTTAGCTCGCAGACGAGTGATGTGTACATCCACAACCCGTGTATCTACATGCCGCTCAGACGCATAGCTCCATCCCCATACTTGTTGCAATAGATCGTGGCGGGATATTGCTGTACCCCCGCGCTTAACCAGTACCTCCAGTAACTTAAACTCGATGTAGGTTAGTGGGATGTGCTTAGCACCTTTGTAGGCTCTCTGCTTGTTGATGTCGATTTGAAGTGAACCTACTTGGATGATATCGAGGCAGGAAGTGAGGGAAGTGCTTTGTCTTACACGACGCAAGATGGAGCGGATGCGGGCTTCTAGCTCTTTGGGGGAAAAGGGCTTCACCATGTAGTCATCTGCTCCTAGCTCCAGAGCTGTAACGCGCTCTGCCACATCTGCTAGGGCAGTGAGCATGATGATCGGGACACTCGACACTTGCCGCAAAGCTTGGCAAACTTTATAGCCATCTAACTTGGGCATCATCACATCCAAGACAACCAGAGCAGGAGCTGTCTGACGAAAGGCTTCCAGTGCTGCCTCCCCATCAGCAGCAGTCACAACGTGATACCCTACCATCGAGAGACGAGCTGCTAGGATATCACGGATACTAGCTTCATCATCGACAACTAAGATGGTGTGCTTCTGATTCTCCAAGCTATTCATACTCCTGAGACAGCTTTGCCCTAGTTGTTAATGCTGATACATGGTTCTTAACAACCTATCTAATAGAGCTAGCTGAGCATCAATGATGGGTTCAGATATCTTTGAGGCTAACTTCAAAACCCAAGCACTAGGCTTCAGGTAGAGGAGCCTAGTGCTTTGAACAGGATATATAAGGATTAAAACATGGGGTCCTTATTGAGCTAACCCCTTTGAAACTTCGCTTTTAACTTTCTTTAGAATGCCAGAAGATGGCAAACAACCCAGATATCTTAATATTTTCTTTCACTTCTTCTCAGGATGGGACAAGTTTTGTAACTATTTGCTTTAAGTTCTTATTTTTAATTCTAGTTGGGTACCTGTATTTGGGATACATAGCATCAACGCGAATGTAACGGGCAGAACGAGATGGGGCACCTAGAAGCTTCCAGTTCTACCTGAGCCGAGAACTTAGCAATGCTCATCTCGTACTTGTGGGAAAATCACGAGTGTGGTCGGCAATTCATCGAACACCCGCAAAAGAAGATGATTGACCGCTTAGTGCTAGAATGCCTTTCCTTTGCTGGGATTGCGCGTGTAATGCAGGTTCCTTAGCAGTGGCTACAACCCTACGTCAATGATAAATATGCCCAGGTGCCACGCAGCGTGCAAGTGACACCCAAAAAAAGGGGAGACTAACGATTCAGCGTGATGAGCTGTGGCGGCAATAATCGGGCGGAATAATTCCTCCCGATTTTGCCTTGCGCATGAGCAACTAATTGGGTCAATTGATCAGCTTTAAGTAGTGAGTGTCTACTGATGCCAGTGCTCGCTCGATAGTCCCTTGAAGAAGATTGCTTCTTTCCCCACTGCTTCCAGCAACCCTTCAGTCTGCCAAGCTTGCCTCGGCTGCCTTGCGAGAGAGGCTGTACTGCCCTTTTTTGCCTCGATACCACTTGTTTCGTTTCAAGCCAATGGAGAGGACGTTGGCGATGCGGTTGCGAGCTTCACTACGTGCTGCTGAAGGAATCTCTTCCACAAACAGAGATTCTAGGATCGTGGAGACATCAAATACCTCATCCCCTTGACGTTGAAGCACAACAGAAACAGCTTCAGGCAGAGAGAGCTTGGCAAACTCTGGCAGCAGGTAATGCTGCCACCCCTTAGGTCTGCCACTTGGTTGAGGTGCCTTGCTTGCTCTGGGGGAACGACGTTTGCTACTAGAAGGCTGGGGTTCCTCAGCGGGCTGAGGCGAGCTATCTGTTGTTACTTCCTCATTAAGTTCAGCCACAGGAGCTGCGTTTAATGGTTCTCGTGACACTTCTGTAGCAGGGTCAAGCCCATTTACCTCAGCTGTTGCTGTCTGTGGTTGTTGCTCAAGCACAGCAGTGCTATCTGTGGGTGTGAACATAGCGATCACTGTTTGGAGGCTGCGACGTTTTTCTTGCACATTCTCTAGCTGTACGGTCAGTGCTGCTACTTGAGCGGCTAAATCTGCATCCACCTCCAACAACTTGGAGAGAGTCACATCGGTTGTGTTGCAAAAAGAAGTTGAGGCTATGAAGACTCCCTGAAAGGGAATCAACTCAAGCAGCCACTTTAAAGAGTTGAGAGATGAACTTGACCCTTTCCTCAACAGCTCCCCTCGCCACTCCTT
>CADCWO010000115.1 GCA_902806435.1 uncultured Synechococcales cyanobacterium
TTAGTCCTTTTCTAAGCCTTCTTCCCCCTTCACTATTGATGATGGCTTGCTCAAAGCTGATGAAACGGAAATCATTGCTGATATGCTTCCACTGCAATGCGATCGTCTCAGATGGCCTAGCACCAGTAGAAAATAAAAACTTTACTAGTGAGGCATAAAAAGAATGCTTTACCTTTGAAGTTTTAGGACAAAACTTGTTTGTTTCGATTGCTGCAATGATTGCATCCTTTTCCGTAGCGGCAAAAGGAAAAATATCATGCTCTGACTTTTGGGCCTTTGGCAATTTAATCTCTCTGCTCATCCCAGCAAACGGATTCTCGGAAATCAAACCTGTCTTGATACTCCAATCACAACAAGCACTTAATCTGGTAAGAAAACGCTTACAGGAATCCATCGGGATACTCTTGAGACAGTAATCTCGAATTTCAGAAGCTTTGTCTAAGTCGAGAGCCGGTAGGGATTTGAGATAGTTGCTGTAAACCCCGTAGGTGTACTTCATTGTGTTAGGTGAGCATTGGGGTTGCTTATAATCGAGAAACTTTTCCCAAAGTTCAGATAGCGTTGGAGTAGAGATTGAGGTAAAAGTTGGGGTAATGGTGCTGAGTGCTGATTGTGGCTTGTACTTGGCTAGTGTGTCATCAAACCGTTCATAAGCAATGTCAGCTTCAATTAGTTTGGCCTTAGCTTCCGCTGCCTTGTGGTTGAGTTTATTGTCTGGCAGCCCAAGGGATAGATAGTGACGCTTGCCACCGTAGGAGAAAACTAGTTGCAACCGTCCATTAGAAGTTTTGATTTGGACGGAACCCTTACTAGCTTTATGTTGGGTGTCTTTGGAGTACATTAGATAGTTTGTTGGGGTAAAGGCTTACGTTCTACCCCAATCTTACCCCAATTATTACCCCAAACTACCCTAAAGATGCCCAATCGTTTGTCCAATTCAAAAGTTTAGACTTTGACTAAAATATATGAAAGTCTTGAATTTCCAAAGGAAGCAAGGCTTTTCAAGGATTCTGAACTTAAAGCGGATGATCGGACTCGAACCGACGACATTCAGCTTGGGAAGCTGACGTTCTACCACTGAACTACACCCGCAGTGACTTTAAAGTAGCATCGATCAAGACGATGTTATACCCTACGTGCTAACAAGTTACTTCATAACAGATTCGCGTCACAGTTTAGGGTTATCCGAGCTTGTAGATTGCAGTATTCCTAAGCTAAACTAAAGCTTGATAAAGTGTAGTCGTTATGAGTTCGTATAAATCCCATGACTAACGCAACCGCAGCGAATACTGTTGAAAATTTAGTGATTATTGGTTCTGGACCAGCTGGCTACACTGCTGCAATTTATGCTGCCCGTGCCAACTTGAAGCCCTTTATGTTTGAGGGGTATCAGATGGGTGGTTTGCCCGGTGGTCAGTTGATGACAACAACAGAAGTGGAAAACTTTCCTGGTTTCCCTAAAGGAATTCAAGGCCCAGAGCTGATGGACTTAATGAAAGCCCAGGCAGAACGGTGGGGAGCTGAGCTAGTGACTGAAGACGTAACATCGGTTGATTTAAGCCAGCGACCTTTCGTGATTCGCTCGGAGGAGCGCGAGATTAAAGCCCATAGCATTGTGATTGCCACGGGGGCTACCGCAAAGCGACTCAATCTCCCTTCCGAAGAGAAATTTTGGAGCCGAGGTATTTCTGCCTGTGCTATTTGTGATGGCGCCACACCCATCTTCCGGGCTTCGGAGTTGGCCGTAATTGGGGGTGGCGATAGTGCCGCAGAAGAGTCTGTCTACCTGACAAAGTATGGCTCTCACGTGCATATGTTGGTGCGCGGTGACAGGTTACGGGCGAGTAAAGCGATGCAAGACCGGGTCTTCAATAATGACAAGATTACGGTTCACCTGAACACAGCAGTGTTGGATGTGTTTGGGGAAGAAAACCACATGAAAGGCATTCATATCGAGAACACTCAGACGGGTAAAGAAGAAGAATTGCACGTCAAGGGTTTGTTCTACGCGGTTGGTCATCGGCCTAATACCTCTCTTTTTAAGGAGCAGATCGAGCTAGATGATGTTGGTTATATTGTGACTAAGCCCGGTTCGGTAGAAACCAGTGTTGAAGGGGTTTATGCGGCTGGGGATGTGCAAGATCATGAATACCGGCAGGCAATTACTGCCGCTGGTACTGGCTGTATGGCAGCAATGCTGGCAGAGCGTTGGCTTTCAGTTAATGGTTTGGCTCAAGAATTTCATCAGCCTGAAGAAGATAAGCGCCAAGATACAGACATCGCAGAGATCCATGCCAAAACAGAGGCAGAGTTAGAGAAAGAATTTAGCCTGGAAGCAACACGTCATGCCGGGGGATTTGCTTTGCGAAAACTTTTTCATGAAAGCGATCGCCTAATTATGGTCAAGTACGTCTCCCCCACCTGTGGTCCCTGCCATAGCCTCAAACCAATTCTGAATAAGGTGGTGGATGAGTTTGAGGGCAAAATGCATCTGGTAGAAATTGACATTCAAGCTGACCCAGAAATTGCGGAGCAAGGAGGAGTGACAGGAACACCAACCATCCAGTTTTTTAAGAACAAAGCGTTGCTAGAGCAGCTGGTTGGGGTGAAACCAAAAAGTCAGTACCGCGAAACGATTGCCAGTAACTTGTAGCTCAATATGCCGACCGATGCTATGCAGTTTGCGGCCACAAATTAGCACTCTGGGGCAAGCATTGTAAAATAAGGGCTTCTGACATCGCACAGCCTTCCATGACCTTTGCTAAACTGCCTTTGCCCCGCTTCTTCAGGGTGTTAAAACGCCCAACGCTTTCAGTCCAGTTTATGCTCTTGGGGCTAGTGATCACACTGGTATATGTACTAGTGGCGTTGCTAGCCCCTGTTTTACAGGCTTGGGGTTGGTTGCAAAGTCCTACAGAGTTTTTAATCAATCCAACCCATGAACCGCCTTCCGCTCAGTACTGGTTTGGCACCAACCAGCAGGGTTATGATGTTTTCTCTCGCACCTTGTTTGGTTCTCAGGCAGCGCTGCAAGTTGTGATTGTCGCAACGTTGCTCAGCTTAGTGATTGGTGTACCCCTAGGATTGGTCAGCGGTTACCTGGGGGGTCGCTTAGACCGGGTGCTGTTGTTTTTGATGGACACCATTTATACCCTACCGGGACTACTGTTGTCGGTAACCGTTGCATTTGTGGTGGGTAGGGGCGTTTTGAACGCCGCGATCGCTCTTAGTGTTGCCTATATCCCTCAGTACTATCGGGTGGTCCGCAACCACACGATCAGTGTTAAAACCGAGCTATTTATTGAAGCGGCGCAGGCATTAGGTGCTTCCACCTGGACGGTACTTTCTCGCTACCTATTTTTCAATGTGATTCAGAGTGTGCCAGTGTTATTCACCCTGAATGCGGCGGATGCGATCTTGACGCTGGCAGGGTTGGGTTTCCTAGGGTTAGGCTTGCCAGAGGAAGTGCCAGAGTGGGGGTACGATTTACGTCAAGCCTTAGATGGATTAGCTACCGGGATCTGGTGGACAACCTTCTTCCCCGGTTTTGCTATGACGTTGATGGTAGTGGGTCTGTCCCTGGTTGGGGAAGGGCTGAATGAGTTCATCAACCCACTACTGCGGCGCGAGAATTGGAATCGTAAATAGTTACTTATGTTTAACGTTAAGGCTGGTGAAGACTGAGCTTTATTGTGCACAGCGTTTCTATGGGGAACAGCAAGAAATCATTCAATTTAAAGAACAACAATACTCTCCAGAAGAATATTTAGAACTCGAAACTGCTGACGACTACATGAGCGATTACCATGACGGCAAATATTACAAACGACAGGTGAATCATCCAATCATAATCAGATAACAACCAACTTTTATGCTGACTGAGTTTTGCCTTAATCAGGCAGCAAGATGATCTGCTCATTGGCAATATACATGTATCAATATGCCGAAAGCCACTCCACACTTATCATTCGGGCTCACTTATAGTCTCAGGCTCACCAAAGTTTGCTGAGGTTACAGGGGCCTGATTAGTAACCCTTTGATGATTACAGAAGTGATATCACAATCTACGGAAAACGATGACCTAGTTAAAAAGTTCCAGTTTTATCGGTCAATTTTTATACTGAGGACACACATGCTGATTGCTCAATCTCAAAGGCACATTGAACAGGTTTCAAAAGTTACTGACAACCAATCGATACTTTGTGGGTATGTCGATGAAGATACATTAGGCTTGACCTTCTTTCAACTGGAAGTTCCGTTAACAGAGATTTATAGCAAAGTTGATTTTGAGCCTAAGGAGTAGAAGAGCATTGTCCAGCTCATTCCAGGTGATTGGGATTGACTTGGGGGGCACAGCAATTAAGCTGGGACGATTTACGGAAGTGGGGACCTGTATCCAGTCTTTGCGTGTTGCTACGCCTCAACCAGCCACTCCTAGTGCAGTTGTTAGTGCGATCGCCACAGCAGTGCCTCAGGTTGATCCCAATGAACAAGCGATCGCGATTGGAATTGGCACTCCCGGTCCAGCAGATATCGCAGGCAGAATTGCTCGGGTAGCGATTAACCTGGCAGGCTGGCAGGATGTGCCTCTAGCTGAGTGGTTAGAGTCAAAAACAGGTTTGCCAACGGTGGTCGCCAACGATGCTAATTGTGCCGGATTAGGAGAAGCTTGGTTAGGGGCAGGTCGCCAGTTTCGCAACTTGATTCTCTTAACTTTGGGTACAGGGGTTGGGGGAGCTGTGATCCTTAACGGTGAATTATTTGTTGGCTCCAAGGGGGCAGCGGGGGAACTCGGTTTAATTACATTCAACCCAGACGGACCTGCCTGTAATAGTGGCAACAATGGCTCCTTAGAACAGTACGCCTCAATTGGGGCAATTCGACGGCAGACAGGTTTAGACCCGGCAGAGCTAGGAGCTAGGGCCAAGGCTGGTGATCCAGCAGCCAAAGCATTTTGGCATGCCTATGGTCGTGACTTAGGGGCAGGTTTAGCGAGCTTGATTTACGTGCTCACCCCGGAAGCGGTTGTGATTGGTGGAGGTATCTGCGGCAGTGCCGAATTTTTCTTGCCAGCCGTTCAGACCGAGATTGAGCGTCGCGTTATGCCTACTTCCCGTGAAGGACTACAACTACTATGTGCTCAGTTAGGTAACCGCGCGGGGATGGTAGGAGCGGCTAGGCTAGCTTGGCAGAGCATTAGAGCCAGCCACCTCAGGAGTTGCTAAGCTAACGCCAGAGGTTTTAGCCGGGTGCGCTTCCGAGATACCGCTGGGATGAGTAGCCTCGGCAATCTTGACGCCTGCAGATTTAGACTGAGTGCTGTCAATGGCCGATTGCACAAATCCCTGAAATAACGGATGGGGATGATTTGGTCGAGAGCGAAACTCCGGGTGAAATTGGGTGGCAATGAAGAAAGGGTGATCCGGCAGCTCAATCATCTCGACTAAGCGACCATCTGGGGAGGTGCCACTGATCATATAGCCCGTATCTAAAAATAAGTTGCGATAGGCATTATTAAACTCGTAACGATGGCGATGGCGCTCGTAAATCACCTCCTGTTGATACAACTGGGCTGCCAGTGTATCTGGCACAACCCGGCAGGGGTAGAGACCCAACCGCATTGTGCCCCCCAGGTCTACGACATCCCGCTGTTCCGGTAAGAGGTTAATTACCGGGTTGGTGGTATTTTTAGAAAATTCTGCACTATTAGCGTCTTCTAAACCGGCAATGTGACGCGCCCACTCGACCACAGAGCACTGCATACCCAAGCAAAGACCAAGGAAAGGTACTTGCTGTTTGCGGGCATAGTGAATTGCGGCAATTTTACCATCGACGCCCCGAATCCCAAAACCACCAGGCACGATGATTCCACTCACTGATTCTAAGTACGGCTGAGGTCCATAAGCCTCAATATCTTCAGCATTGATCCAGTGCAAGTTCAACTCAGTGCCCACAGCAACGGCAGCATGACGCAGGGCTTCAACCACGGAAAGATAAGCGTCACTGAGGCGGACATACTTACCAACGATCGCAATATCGATTTGACGAGCGGAACCGTAGAGGCGATTGACCAGGGTTTGCCATTGAGTTAGTTCCGGCTGGCGCTGCTCTAGATTCATTAAACTCAGGACCTGCTCAGCTAAGCCTTCCCGTTCCAGGATCAGGGGTACTTCATAGATACTCTTGGCATCTTGAGCGGTAATCACACATTCTACTGGCACATCACAAAACTCTGACATCTTCTCTTTCATGCCAGGGTGCAAAGGGCGATCGCAGCGACAAACCAAGATGTCCGGTTGAATCCCAATCGAGCGCAGTTCTTTTACCGAATGCTGGGTGGGCTTGGTTTTCATCTCTCCGGCCGCCGGAATCCAGGGTACTAGCGTTACATGCATATACAGAATATTTTGCCGTCCCACTTCCTTGCGGAATTGCCGGATTGCCTCAAGAAATGGCAGTGATTCAATATCCCCAACCGTGCCACCAATCTCAGTAATCAGTACATCAGGCGTTGTATCCTTGGCCACCCGCAGGATTCGTTCTTTAATTTCGTTGGTAATGTGAGGAATCACCTGCACAGTGCCACCCATGTAGTCACCCCGGCGTTCTTTGTTCAACACCGCCTGGTAAATTGATCCTGTAGTCACACTATTAAGCCGGGACATGGCGGTGTTGGTAAAGCGCTCGTAGTGTCCTAAATCCAGATCGGTCTCTGCCCCGTCATCAGTGACAAATACTTCCCCATGCTGGAAAGGACTCATGGTACCAGGATCCACATTGATGTAGGGATCTAACTTCAGAATCGATACAGAATAGTCCCGCGACTTCAGTAGTCGACCTAAGCTAGCGGCAACAATTCCTTTCCCAATGCTGGAGACAACTCCTCCAGTCACAAACACAAACTTCGTCATAACAACCCCAGGAGCTACAGACTTGGACGTGCAAACCCACCTTGCAAACCCACCTAATTTTGACACAGGCTTAAAGTGATCCGGGCGCGGCGTAAACTGAAAACTTTACAGACTTAGCACATCAGTCTTTCGGCCCAGTCTTTGGGTATGCCCAGTCTTGAGGTATTGAGATGCCCAAAGATTACCTGTGGAGCTCCTTCCAATACCTCTACCGCAGTCGGGGGTGAAGGCCGTATTCAGTATCGAGCGCGGTAGCAGTTGTACTACGCTGACTTGCCAAAAATTAATCCTAATCGAATTGTGCAAGAGGGACCGGAAATTGACTTCGAGCTACCCCACAATAGGGATCGGCGCTTCTCTCTCCAGCAACCTTTCTCAGTTAGACTACTACTGCTGTCTAAGCGGGATGGTGTACTGGCCAATCTTCCGCAAATGACCTCCAGATCGAGCTACAGCAGGTACAGTTATCAACTACTCTCCATCTATTCACTTTCTCAAGCAGTCTGATCCGGTCTTGGGGCAGCTGATTGAACGGGTTGGTCCCTGCCAGCTTGACCAAGCCCAGCAGGCTGGGGACTTGCTGGCCTCACTCTCTAGGGCAATCATTTTTCAACAACTCTCCACCAAGGCTGCAACGAGCATCTACCGTAAATTTCTGGGGCTGTATCCGGGTATTCCGACCGCGGTGGATATCTTGCATACCCCAACAGATGTCCTCCGCAGTGCAGGTATCTCCCGGCCCAAGATCGCTTACCTGAGAGATTTAGCCGAAAAAACCCTTGCGGAGCTACCATCTCTGGAAGTATTAGCCACATTGGATGACGAAGCAATTATCCGGGCTTTAACCCAGATTAAAGGAATTGGCCGCTGGAGCGTGCAGATGCTGCTGATTTTTCGGCTGCACCGGTGGGATGTCCTGCCTGTAGATGATCTGGGTGTACGAGCGGGCATCTGCAAGGTTTATGGTCTAGAGGGGCTTCCTGACAAGAAGACGGTAGAGAAACTAGGACAGAACTGGCGGCCTTATTCTACGATCGCCACTTGGTATCTATGGCGAAGTTTAGAGATTGACTAGGTCATATCAGTCGTACTGCTGCCCAACCTAGCCTCCTAAAATCGCAAGATGTCTGTTAGCTCTAACTAGTGTGCCTGTTACTATGCCTCAATTCCCTTGGACTGAACCGGAACGAAGACCCGCCCCTGAAGTAGGCCTCGCCTATCGAGTGTTGTGTAGGTATTTGACGGCGCGATCTCGAGCAACTTGCTAATAGGCAAAGGTTTGATAAACCTCAGCTTCTGGCTTGTTGTCAAGAGATTCGACGACGGGATTGAAACGTAATAACTGGCGAGCGCGTTGAGACAGGGTATCAAGGGCAGCACGTGGAACCTGAATAGACACCTCCGGGCGAAACAGCCAGCGGCGGCTATAACCAATGACAACCATCGGCCGTGGGATTTCGGTATGGTTTGGGGTACCGCGGTGTAGACCTCGCACATCGCGAATCATCACATCTCCCAGTTTCATTGGGATTGGTTCTAACTTGACGTCCCCCGACTCCATGCGGCGCAACCCTTCTGTCTTCGACATCATGTGGGTACCACGCGTAATCTCAAGCGGTCCATTTTCTAGCGTGACATCGACGAGCGGAAAGTTGACTGCCAGCTGATAAGGGGGCGTTTCTCTATCGGTTTCTGGGAAAAGCGGTAAGGTATCCCGGTGCACATCTTGATAGTCAGATCCGAGGAGTGGGGTGTCGGTGGCTAGCTGGCACATAACAGCATCTTCGCCAACTAAACGCTCAACGATCGCCAGAATATCCGCATCTTCGTAAATACTTGGATCAGCAAAGGGAGCGTCAAAGGGAAGGGTGACATAGTAGCGAGCGGCACCTCGATTACGCAGGCTGCCTTCACGGGCGATGTGCTCTTCTAGTAAAGGCTTAAAAGCTTCTTGCCAGTTTTTAAGTGTCGCTGGAGAGAAGTGGTCGCTCAGGAGGCAATAACCGTCGTTCAGTACCGCTTGGGTGAACGTTTCAATTTCCTGTGGGGTATAGCGGTGTGTCATTAGAGCTTAAGGGAACGCTTCAACTTTTATAAGGTATAGCGGTGTAGCGCTATAAGTTAATTTTAATCGAGTTCGGTATTGCTTGATACAGACAAAAATCTTAGCTCTAAACGTTTTTATATACTCTGAATTGATGCAGAGGTAAGTGAGCCTTTGTCTGGACTCCGGCACGGGATGTACATTTCAAAATTCTCATAAGGTCGGCTGGCTCTTATGTCTTCCTAAATGCCGATCCCCAAAGCACCATTTTGCGCATGGGACAGTTAAACTAAAGGCGTTAAGGGTATGTGCTAGCGGCTAGGATTTAGTCTTCATGAAATCGTTGGGTAGACGTCTTGAGAATCGTCATACAGAAGGGTCCAGTAATTCTCATAACCGGGGTATTGGCCAACGCTCCGCGGAAGACGGTTTAGGGCTGCCTAATACGGCTTATCCGCGACCCCAGTTGCAACGCGATCGCTGGGTTTGCCTAAACGGTCCCTGGAAGTTTGCCTTCGACGATACCGGTAAATTTGCTCACCCCAGCGACGTCCCTGAGTGGGCTCATCGGATTGAAGTTCCCTTTGCGCCAGAATCAAAGCGCAGCGGTATTGGAGATACAAGTTTTCACCCGTACTGCTGGTATGAGCGGGAATGTGATCTTGATAATGGCGGCGAAGGCCGGGTACTGCTTCACTTTGGAGCCGTAGATTATCGGGCACGCGTTTGGGTTAACGATCAGTTCATGGTGGAGCATGAGGGTGGCCATACCCCATTCTCCGTTGACATTACCGCCGCTTTGCACCAAACTGGGCCCCAGCGGATTACGGTCTGGGCGGAGGATGACCCCCACGACCTGGCTAAGCCACGGGGTAAGCAGGATTGGCAGTTGGAACCGCACAGCCTCTGGTACCCTCGGACTAGCGGCATCTGGCAAACGGTCTGGGCTGAGTACGTTCCGGCTACCTATATCGAGCGTATCGGCTGGGAGCCGCACTTTGAGCGCTGGGAGATTGGCTTTCGGGCCTTTGTCACAGGTGAGCATCCCGATGGGAAGCAAATCAAGGTGAAATTAACTGTTGATAACCAACTGCTCGTCAACGATTCCTACGAAGTATTTAGTGGCGGGGCTCACCGGCAGATTTCCCTTCCGGACCCCGGCATTGACGACTACCGCAATGAATTGCTCTGGAGCCCGGAGAAACCAACACTGATCCAGGCTGAGATTCAGCTTTGGGATCAAGACCAGCTGATTGATGCGGTCAAGTCATATACGGCGATGCGCACTGTCGGCATCCAACGCGATCGCTTCATGCTGAATGGGCGGCCCTACTATATGCGGCTGGTGCTAGACCAAGGCTACTGGCCGGATACCCTAATGAGCGCCCCATCGGACGAAGCCTTACGACGGGATGTTGAGCTGGCCAAAGCCATGGGCTTCAATGGCGTCCGCAAGCATCAGAAGATCGAGGATCCTCGATTTTTATACTGGGCCGATGTCTTGGGCCTGCTGGTTTGGGAGGAGATGCCCAGCACCTATCGATTCGTTCCCCAAGCGGTGGAACGAATGACGCGGGAGTGGACCGAGGTAATTAAGCGTGATGCCAGCCACCCTTGTGTGGTGGTGTGGGTGCCCTTTAATGAGTCTTGGGGAGTGCCGAATCTCACCGAGATGGCTGCCCACCAGAACTACGTCCAGGCCCTCTATCACCTGACAAAGACTCTAGATCCAACTCGCCCCGTAATTGGCAATGACGGTTGGGAAAGCTCAGCTACCGACATCATTGGCATTCATGATTACGACAACAAGCCCCAGCGGTTGGCAAGCCGCTACGGTTCGGAAGCCAAGCTATCAGATCTCTTTGATACTAGGCGTCCGGGAGGACGTGTGCTTACTCTTGATGGCTATCCCCATCGGGGACAGCCGATCATCCTGACCGAGTTCGGGGGAATTGCCTATGCCGATCAGAAACATCCTGAGTCCGGCAACGGCTGGGGATATGTGCTTTCTACAGATATTTCTGAATTTGAGATAAGGTACACGGCGCTGCTGCAGGCAGTCAACCGGATCGAAATGTTTAGCGGATTTTGTTACACCCAGTTCACGGATACCTTCCAGGAAGTGAACGGGCTGCTGTATGCCGATCGCACGCCCAAGTTTCCCCTGGAAGCGATCGCCGCTGCCACCTTAGGAGGAATTGAGGAGGAATATGCACTCCCAGGAACTATTAAAGCCGGATGGGCGCAAGCTGACCATATACAGTCGGCGACCCATTGCGGCGGGAATTACAGCTCCCAGCCCCAGCAATGAGCCTGTAGAGGCCAATCCTCACCTGCGCTGGCATCCCTTGCGGGGGGAATGGATCACCTACGCCAGCCACCGACAGGCACGCACCTTTATGCCGCCCCCGGAATATAACCCGCTGGCACCCACACATGACCCGCAATTTCCGACGGAGCTGCCTCAGGGAAACTATGACATTGCGGTCTTCGATAACCGCTTTCCCTCACTCACCCTGGCCGCTCATGATGCACCCACCAATATTGTGGATACCATGCCGGCAAAAGGTGTGTGCGAGGTGGTTGTCTTTACGCAAGACCCCCAGGCTTCTCTGGGCTCCCTGGACGTAGATCATCTGGAGCTACTTTTGCAGGTGTGGGCGGACCGCACCCGGGTTGTCGGTGGGCATCCCCAGATCCAGTATGTGCTGCCCTTTGAGAACCGGGGGGTGGAGGTGGGGGTAACCTTGCACCACCCGCACGGGCAGATTTATGCCTATCCCTTTGTGCCGCCTGTTCCTGCCCGGATGGCAGAGCGAGAGAAAGCTTATTACCATACCCATCAGCGTGCCTTGCTGCAAGACTTGATTCAGCAGGAAATCAAGGACAACCAACGAATCTTGTACAAAGACGACCACGCGATCGCCTTTGTACCGGCCTGCGCCCGCTATGCCTATGAAGTCTGGATTGCCCCGATCTCGCCGGTGGCCACGTTCATCGATCTCACTCCAGAGCAACGCCGGGGGCTGGCCAGAGCCCTGAAGACGGTGACCCTCAAGTACGATGGGCTATGGAACCGCCCTTTTCCTTACTTAATGGCTTGGTTTCAAGCACCAACTGACGGCCAGCCGCATCCAGAATCGCACTTGCATGCAGAGTTCTATCCCCCCTACCGAATGCGCGATCGCCTCAAGTACCTAGCGGGAACGGAACTGGCAGCCGGCCTGTTTGCCAATGACGCCCTGCCGGAGGCAAAAGCGAAGGAGCTCCAGGCCGTCTCCGTCAACCTCCAAACCCTAGCAACCTTATGAATTCCCTAGATGAAGAAATCTCTTGGAAGCTAAGGGCAATCCGTAATGTCCTGGCGGAAACTGGGGCAGCGGCAGTCCGTCTACGCGGAACCGATTGGTTTGCCTGGGCAACCGCGGGCGCATCTCCAACCGTGCTCCTGACCGCCGAAACCGGGGTAGCAGAAGTCTTAGTAACAGCCGCAGCTGCCTGGGTGTTGACGGATGAAATTGAGCGATCGCGCTTAGAGGAAGAAGAATTGCAGGGGCGCTCCTACACCCTCCAGATCAACCCCTGGGCTGACAGCGCCGCGCGTGAATGCTTCGTGCAGGAAGCCACTGAAGGTGGACAAATTCTTAGCGATCGCCCAACTGGGCCAGAAGTGGCCTTGCCAGCGTCGCTCTTACACCAAAAGCGGGTGCTACTACCGGGTGAACTAAAGCGGTATCGCCAAGTCGGGCAGTTAGCCAGCGAAGCGATGACTGAAGCGCTCTCAAAGGCACAGCCTACCTGGACAGAGTACCAGCTTGCCGCAGCGGGTGCTGCGGCATTATGGGCACGCGGGCTACACCCCGCTCTGACCCTAGTAGCCGGCGAACGGCGTCTGCCCCGCTACCGCCATCCCATCCCTAGCAGGGAGAAGCTTGGCAGAGAGGCCATGATGGTGTTTTGTGCGCGGAAGTACGGACTGTACGCCAACCTTACCCGGTTTGTCTCTTTCGGGTCACTGTCGGCGGAACGCGCGGCCTTGCATCGCCAGGTTCGCGAAGTGGAAGCCGAGACCCTGAATCAGTCTCAACCTGGTGTATCCCTCAATGCTGTCTACAAAGCGATCGCTGCAGCCTACGAACAGCAGGGATATCCCCAAGCGATTCGCCAGCACCACCAAGGGGGAACCACGGGTTACCTGGCACGAGAAATTGTGGCAAATCCAACTACCACTGATGTTCTGTCAGCGGGCATGGCTGTAGCCTGGAACCCCAGTCTACCGGGAGCGAAGGTGGAAGATACCTTCGTGCTACTTGAAGCAGGGCTGGAAAATCTCACCTTTGATCCTAGCTGGCCGAGTGTCGAGGTTGCGGGCCGTCTGCGGCCGATTCCCCTGGAGCTTTAAACATGAACTTTCAGCAGATATTTGGGGCTGCACCGGCGACCGAAGCCAGCGCTCCGGGGCGGGTGAACCTACTGGGTGAGCACACCGACTACAACGATGGCTTTGTCCTGCCAACCGCGATTCCTCAGCGCACGACCGTGCATCTGGGCTTTAGTCGTGATGGACAGCACCACTTTTACTCTGCGGAGCTGGATCAAAAGGTCAGCGTTTCCGAGCACGATGCTACCCCGCAGGGGTTTGGCAGCTATATTTTCGGTTGTATCCAGCTTTTGCACCAGGAAGGGTATACCATTCCGCCAGTCAATCTCTACGTTACTTCTGCGGTTCCGATCGGCTCCGGCTTGTCCAGCAGTGCTGCTCTAGAAGTCGCCACTCTTCGGGGGCTGAGAAAATTATTACAACTTGATATTGACGATGTGCGGATTGCCCAGCTGGGACAGCAGGCAGAAATCCAGTATGCAGGGGTAAACTCGGGAATTATGGACCAGATGGCGTCGAGTTTAGCTGACACTGAGCACCTGTTATTCCTTGATACCCGCACCCTGGAGCGCCGAGTGATTCCTTTGCCGGCCGATACAGAGATTGTGATACTCGATAGCGGCGTTCCGCGGACGCTAGCCGGCAGTGGATACAACCAGCGTCGCACTGAGTGTGAGGCAGCAGCACGGCTGTTAGGTGTTCAAGCTCTTAGAGATGTCACTGATCCACAGGCGGTAGAAGGTTTGCCGGAACCATTGCGACAGCGTGCTCGCCATGTGGTTAGGGAGGACAACCGAGTTCTGGAGGTGCTGCAAGGTGTGTCAGCAGCGTACTTTGGCGAGCTAATGAATGCCTCCCATGCCAGCCTGCGGGATGATTACGAAGTTTCTGTACCCGCGCTGGATGCCCTGGTAGCCCTGCTTCAGTCAACCTCTGGAGTGTTCGGGGCCCGCCTTACAGGGGCAGGATTTGGCGGAGCTTGTGTAGCACTGGTCACGGCTGGACAAGGTCGAGCGATCGCTCAGGAGGTGCTGGAGCGTTACAACAATACAGGTTATAGCGGGCGCATTCTGGTTCCGGCGGTAACTTAGCGAAAGCGCTCCAGGAATTGGAGGAGTACCGCCCGATAAAACTCTGGTCATAGCGGTGGGCCTAATCTTGCAATGGTAGGTACAGATAGTAAGCTCACCTGCTTGACCCTCCAGTTAAGTGGAGATTTTAGAATGAGGCTAATAGTTACTTGAGTCGTATTTATGACACTTCAACTAAAAGTTCCTGATATAGCCTGTTCTGCCTGTGTTGATACGGTTACGAAGGCGGTAAAAAGTGTTGATCCAACCGCTCAGGTAGAAGCCGATCCAAAAACCAAGCTGCTTAGGGTCGAAACGCAGCAATCCGAAACGGCGATCAAAGCGGCGATTGCCAATGCCGGTTACCCCGCCGCTTAGATTTAAGCTTGTGAGTTAGTAGTTTTACGTTTTGCATTCTAAGTCCGTAAGTTGAATGATTGCTGCTAACTCATCACTCAACGCTCAAAATTCGACACTTCTCGCTCTATGGATACCCTCACTCTTAAACTGCGGGGCATTGTTATATCAAATCCGATTGATCACCCATAGTTAGTTACTGCCTCTGACCACCAATGAAAGTTTGTCAACCCCTGAATGAGATCACGTCGCTCTAGCAAGACTCGACAGCGATGAGCAGTTGCAGCTTCAAGCTGCTCTAAGCTGGCAAAACTGCGATTTGCAATAGCCTCATTGGTCAAGGGCCACAATCGTTCAGCAGGTTGTAGCTCTGGGGACTTTGGAGGCAGAAACAGCAGATGAATGCCCTCTGGCACTCGTACCTGTCGGCTGGTGTGGAATGTAGCCTGATCCACGACCAAAATCACCCGCTTGTGCTTACTCACTCCAAAGTGCTGAGCGAAATCTGCCAGCACCCGACTAAACACCTCGCTATTGAGCAGCGGCACAATCCACCAGTAAGTATCACCACTTGTCGGATGCACGAAGCCCACCAGCCATAGCCATTGATACTTCCAGTTGACTGAGGCAATGGGTTGTTCCCCACGAGGTACCCAAATCATCCGGTTGAGCGGGTGCAGTCCAAGGCGATGCTCATCTTCGGCCCACACCTCAACCGTTGCATCCGGATGCTGCTGCTGTACCTGCTCTACGCTCTGCGCCAGTTTTTTTTCCAGCGCTCCTGCTCAGCTGGGTCAGCCTCAACATGAGCCGGACGGGGGCGACGACGGCGCATCTCCATCTGACGCAGGTACTCCCACCCTCGTTGTGGGGCTACTGCTCGTCCTAGCAGCTCGCTCATCCAGGTAGCGACTTTGGGACCTGTCCATAGCCCACCATCAGGCGGTGGTGCTTGCAGTGCTTGCCACAGTTGTGCTTGTTGCACATCATCCAGTAGCGGTTTTTGCCCTGGGTTGTGCCGTCGCTTATCTCCAAGGGATTCAGGGCCGATGCGGTTGTACCCCCAGACTAATTCGTAGATCCAATTGCGGCTGTAGCCGGTGATGGCTGCCACTGCTTCAGTGGGTTGCCCTTGGGCCAACAGCCAGATGATCTGATAGTGGCTTCGTTGGGTTCCAGCTTGGGCTTGGCGATAGCGTTGTTCGAGTTCGTCTAAGCTTAAGTGCTCAGCTAGGGTGATCCGTTTAGGCATACTCAACAGATAGATGCAGCACAACTATTGCTAATATTACGGTCATTCAAATGGATTTGATATTAGAAGTCCAGGCAGTCGCTCCTCCACCTTTTAAGGCCGCAAGCAGCCCCATAAGTGTTGGTTCACCCTAGGGTATCCTTTTGAGATTGAAGATTGATCTAGACATGAGGTTAGTTGGTGAACCGCCGCTGTCCATGGGACAAGTAGCCGAGCAAAATCGTATCCCGATCAAAATGATTCGCGACTACGAGGATTTAGGTTTGCTGCACAGCTCTGGGCGAACTGAAGGGGGCTCTCACCAATTTTCGAGGTCTGGCACATTTAGGCTTCATCAAGCGAGCTCAAAGCTTAGGCCTCAGCCTGCAAGAAATTTGCGAGATCCTCAAGGCTTAAGATCGCGGAGAACTGCCCTGTAGTGAACTTAAGAAACGGCTAGAGCATGAGCTAGAAGAAATTGATTGCCAGATTAAACAGCTCCAACTTCTGCAAGCAGAGCCACAAGGACTACTTTATAGGTGGGAATCGGTTCCGATAAAACACAATAAGGAATCTGCCCGATTAGATTACTGAGCTCAATTGAGTGTAATCGGTCTGTATCTGGTTCTATCCAAAGGGACACTATTCCTCTCATCCCTACAACAGAGGAGTAATGCTAGTTGGTAGCTCTGTGGTTAGCCGCAAAGGTAGTTCCGGGGTTGAAAGTGATTGGGCATAATCTGAAGTCAAGAAGGGTTGGTAGGCTCTTGCCTGAGGTGTCAATTGTTGAACAAAGCCTAAGCTGACACCTTGAAGTAGCTGCTGTAAAGAGGCAACTTCTGGTCCCAGCCGTTCTTTAACAAAGGTTGATTCCTGGCTCAGACTGGTAGGGTCGTTGATACTGAGGTGAGTTGCCCCAATCGCAGTCAGAAGGTATTTAGGCGAAGGAAGTTGGGTAAAGGGTCGTAGTTGATTACTCAAAGCTGGGGTTACCGTGTCTTTGGTACTACTTACAACTAACGTGGAAGTCCTCACACCTCGCAAGCCAGTAGGACCAAACAAATTTCCGATCAAGGGATTAATGGCAATCACCTGAACAACTCGTCTATCTCGCAGGTCTAGCTGGCGATCGCGTAAGCGGGTGGCCCCACACTGTAACCAATCAGCGGGCGCCAACCCGAGCGGATTTTGAGTTTTGCAAGCAGCCCTTAGATTATCAAGATCCAGTTCTGCCCCAGCCAAGGCTAAGGCGGTATAGCCCCCTAAGGAGTGACCAATCACGCTGACCTGGTTCGTATTGAACTTATTGTGCAGCGAACCTGGCTGCCGGTTTTGCTGCGCCAGTTGATCCAACAAAAAGCTGACATCCCGGGGACGCTCCACAAACTCCCGAGCAGGCAGCAGCGATTTGTCTTTGAGCAGGGTTGGATTGACAGCAGTACCGCGCGTAAAAATCGAGGCGGCGTTACTTCCGGGATGCTCCAAAGAGGCAACAGTAAACCCATAGGAGGCCAGATGGCGGGCTAGATAGGCGAGAAACCTCCGGTCTGCACCAAATCCATGGGACATCACGACTAAAGGACCTTGAGTATTGGTAGCCCAGTAGAGATCAACCGGAATCGTGCGATCGCGTTGCTGATCCTGTAGGGTTAAGGTCTGAGTTTGGACGGCTTGTGGTCCAGGCTGCGTCGGATTCAATCGGCTAGTAAAGGAGCGACCGCTGGCAACGCCGAGATCGCGCTTCAAAATTGGGTTGATTGCTTGGCTCTCTAGGTACTTCAAGTTGAGCTGAGAGGCAACCGCCAGAGCGGAGGTAGCATCGATCGTCACCGTCTTTTCCGGGTAGGCCTTCAGAAAATTGACCAAGTTAATGTTTTTCGCTTGCCGGGCAGCTAACTTTAAACCCAGTCGCAGTTGTTGGGGTGTGGTGTCTTGCACCACCACACCAAGCACTTGCAACAAACGTTGGCCCGTTGGTGAGCGCAGCAGATCATCAACCGCTTGACTGGCAATAGTGGGGTTAAGTTCCAATCCCTGACCAAGGCTTTGACGCACGTTTGGGGTTAGAACCAAGGCGTAGGGTCTCAGGGCCGGACTCAACTCTCCGGTTTTGACAAACCGCTCTACCTCCGCGATCTCCACAGACTGCTCTAGTGGGCCCAGCCGAAGCTTCAGTCGTTCGGCGGCCAGCCCGGAGGTTGCCAGCCCCCAGCCCCAAGCCAAGACCATCAGCGGTAGCAGCGAGAATCTATTCCCATTAACCATATCGGATAACCTCTGGAGAACGGAGGGGGTGAGCACTGTCAGGCCTAGGGCAGCCAAACTTCTTGATTTTAGAAATTTTTGACAGATTGAGTTGAGCTTAACGTGGTTGCTCGACCAATGTCGGGTCTGGATTTTTAAGCGGCCTGAAATTGAGCCGTTGCATCTGCCCAGTGTTTTTGCAGCGTTGCTTGGGGAAGTGGCCCTTGCAAGTGGCTCCAGGGTAACACTTGGGTTTGGAGCCAGTCGGCATGAACATAGAACTTGAGGTCGGGGAGTTTACCTTTGAGCTGCTTAAAGGCGCGTCGATAGCTGCCGAGGGAGTCTCCATAATCACGAGTCAGTTCCAGAAGCGCTGACAAACGGCGATCGCCACGAGACAGCAAGGCTTGGATTACGGACCAGTTGTAGCTTTCTGGACGGAAATCAATCCCTTGCGGCCGCAGGTGCTTTTGCAAAAACTGTAATCGCTTTTCCGCTTGGGGATTAACGCCAAACCACTGAAAAGGCGTCTGAGCTTTAGGCACAAATGTACTGCATCCGTAGGTGAGGCGTAACCCTGGGACACTACGTTTAATATCACGCAGCAGCGAAACCGTTGCTTCTAGATCGCTCTCAACTTCTCCCGGAACCCCAGCCATGCCATAAAACTTAATGCCTTGGAGAGAGCCAGCTTTAGCATTGGCCGCCGCCTGGAAAATCTGGTCATTCTCCAACTTCTTATTAATGATCTGGCGCAGGCGCTCAGAGCCACTCTCAATCGCGATCGTGATTGAGCGGGCATCTCGCTTTGCAAGCGTGGTAGCTAGCTTAGGGGTAAGCGTGTTAGTCCGGACAGAGGAAATACTCAGCCGTACCCCGTCGTACTGCGGTTGGTTGAGGTGATCCAGCAAAGTGTCAAATTCAGGATGCTGGGTGACAGAAGCCCCCAGCAAGCCAATCCGGTTGGTCACCGTCAGACCGCGCTCAATTGCTGGCAGCAGAGAACCTATAACACTGGGGGTGCGAAAAGGTAAGGTCAAATAGCTAGCGAGGCAAAAGCGGCACATCTCTGGGCAACTGCGTACTACTTCCACCATGTAAATTTGCTCCCAGGCCGCGTGGGGTGTCACTACCGTAGAACTTGATAGTGTATTGCCGCGATAGGTTTGCTTTTGAATTCGCTCTGGAACTCCGGTAGTGCAGGGTTGGATGGACTCAATTGGGCCTTCTGGACTGACATAGGTTACTGCGTAAAGGCTAGGAACATATACTCCTGGCACCTGGGCTAGCGCTAGCCATTGGGTGTAGCGATCGCGATCGCGCACCGTTTGGTAAGCATCAATGAAGTTGACTAACAAGTCTTCTCCATCACCTAACAAAATCACATCGAAAAAGTCGGCAAAGGGTTCGGGGTTGGCCGTAAGTACAGGACCACCCCCAAAAACCAGTGGGTGCTCTGTGCTTCGCTCAGCGGACCGGATCGGAATACCTTGAGCCTCCAGCAGGGCAAAAATATTTGCGTAGTCCAACTCCCAGGACAGAGAAAAGCCAAACAACTCCACCTGTTGCGGTAGCGGTTCTTGGCAATCAGTGAACAGGCGGCTGACTTGCAGATCAGAGCGAGAGGCTAAGATGGCCCATACCACTTGATAGCCCAGGCTTGTAATCCCCACGCTGTACTCATTGGGAAAAGCAAAGATCGTAGGAACTGCGTCACTAGCAGGTGTGGCGGGCCTAAATAGCAGGTGCTCAGCACTAAAAATAGAAGCAGTCACTGGCAGTAAGGTGGGTTCAAGGGCATCACTCTCAGCCTAGCACTTGCTAAATTTACTGCCTGAGTGAGCATTCGTGAATGCCCGTAACTATCAGCTAGACTTGATTCACTGCTACCGTAGTCAATAGGGCTGGCTAAGGGGGCTGGGCAAACGGGGAACTGGACGCTAGATTAAGTTCAAACTGCTCATTTTGAGACAGGCTAACAACACTTAATTGATCAGCCATTTGGTACGGGAATTACGGCTATAGCTGAAGCCGGGCTGGCAAGGAATCTTCATGCAAAACACTACGGCAACCCTTTACTGTCCTAACTGTCGGTCTCTAAATCCAGAATCCGTTCAGGTTTGCCAGCAGTGCTATGCTCTACTACCCAAGCGTTACCTGTGGGCTGTAGGCCAAGGATTAACAACCTACAAAGCCGGTGATACGATCAAGGGTCGCTATGTCCTTAAAAGCAACCGGATTTTGCTAGATACGCTACCAGGCTTGCCCGTAGACCAGCAGGCTCATATTTCGCCATTAGCTGAACCCTACCTAAAACTGTTTCCCTACCGCCTGCATATCCCCCAAGTATTTGACCTGATTCAATCAGGTGAAAGGCCAGACAAGGAAATTCTCCTCTTAGAGCAAGCACCGATCAGCGCTCAAGATTTACTCAGCACCCCGAAGCTGGAACAAGCAAAGCATGGTTTGGGGGTTGCATTGCTAGAAGCAGCATGGCCACAAGCATCTCCTATGCGCCAGTTGCACTGGTTATGGCAGATTGCCCAACTTTGGCAGCCGTTCTCTAGTCAAGGTGTAGCTGGAAGTTTATTTCAACCCACACTACTGCGTGTTGAAGGTCCCCTGTTTCGCCTGCTAGAGCTGCATTTGGATCAGGGGGCAGCACCAACCCTAGCCCAGTTAGCGCAATTCTGGCTGCAATGGCTTCCTGGAACTCATGCGGCGATCGCTAGATCTGTGCAGCAGCTTTGCCAGCAAATGATCCAAGGACAACTGCGAAGCGCTGAAGAACTAGTGGCGCAACTGGATCGGTGGTTGACTCAAGTTGGGCGATCGCAGGTCTACCACATTGAGATTGCCTGCCGCACAGATCAAGGACCGTCGCGACAACGTAACGAGGATGCCTGCTACCCACCTGATGATACGGTGGTTAGCGACCCGCCGCAGGCCCTGGCGATTGTCTGTGATGGCGTAGGAGGGCACGCCGGTGGGGCTGTTGCCTCTTCCCTGGCAACGACCACCCTGCAGCAGCATTTTCAACCTTTAGCTGTTCCCACTTTAGAGCCAAAGACACTAATAGCAGAACTGGAAACAGCAACCTGCATTGCCAATGACCAGATCAGCCAGCGCAATGATAGTGAACAACGACAAGAGCGCCAGCGCATGGGCACAACCCTAGTTATGGCTTTAGCCCGTGCCCATGAACTATACATCACTCATGTCGGTGACAGCCGTGCTTACTGGATTACACGGAGCGGTTGCTATCAAGTCACCTTAGATGATGATGTTGCTTCCCGGGAGGTACGACTAGGGTACACCTTATATCGCGACGCTTTGACTCAACCTGCGTCTGGGGCATTGGTGCAAGCTTTGGGGATGAGCAGCTCAGCCCTGCTCCGTCCAACTGTCCAGCGCTTTGTCTTGGATGAAGACTGCGTTTTCTTGCTTTGCTCCGATGGCCTGAGCGATAATGACCGGGTTGAGGAATGCTGGAAAACGGAAATCCTACCAGTTTTAGAAGATAAAACCAATCTTGCTACCGTTAGCCAGCGGCTAATTGAGTTAGCCAACCAACAAAATGGTCATGATAATGTCACCGTTAGTTTGATTCACTGCCAGGTAGAACCGGCCAGGCCAGTCAATGGCCTGACCCCTGAATCTCTGGAAAAAACGTCCTCTCCTATTCCAACAGACTTAATTGCTCCTGAAACTAAGTTAGCTAAAACGCAAATTCTGCAACCTGCCCGTCGTAGTTTGCCTAGGCCTTTGCTGTCCATCGCTCTCCTATCAGGCATCAGTGGGTTACTCGCCTACTTGTTTATGCCTTCTCTGCTAGGGCTGAGACCGCTAGCTAGCAACAGCGAAGCATCTTTGGAGAAAAATGGCGGAACCTCTGCAAATCAAAATCGTTCGGTTGCTACCAATTCAAAACCATCACAAGCTGGGCTGCGGAACGGGACGAAGCTCCCGCCAAACCTCAGCGTCGGTTCACGGCTCCAAATCAACCCCTCGATTATGGGTGATTCTGGCAAGCCAATTCCTAGGCCTGTCTTACTAGGGCAGCCTCAGCAAAATGCTGTAACACAGGGCGTTCTTCTCACGGGCAGTATTTTACAAGTTGAGAGAAGACAAGCAGAAGCCAATCGGGGAAGTTGGCTGAAGGTTAAAATTTGTGCTACACCCCTAGCACCTTCAACGGCAGCATCCAACAACAAGCCTTCCACCCCTACCATAGCCAGAACTACACCTCGACCAGCAGTGCCGGGAACTATAGGGTGGGTGCAAGAGTCCGACATTACCCCAGTGACGACGGTTCTCAAGCCAGGACAGTCAAGTTCTTGCGCTGTCAATCGCCCTATCCAGACACAACAAGATACCTAATTCAGACCTCAAGCAGCTCAGCCATGTAATGACTAACGATCGCTGCCTTTAACCCTTCCAAGGTATACTCTTCGGCTTCTACATCAACCCTGCCAAGTAAGCTGCGACAAGCCTCGGAGGTTTGAGGACCAATGGACGCCACACAAACATCGCTCAATAAAAATTGCCAATTCTCCCCAGTCAAAGTTTCCAAGGAATTGGTTACGGCTTCTGCTTGCTCTAGAAGTTGACAGAAATTTTGGACTGTTTTAGAGCTGGCAAAGGTAATCACATCCACCTGCTGTTCTCTAATAGCATCTAAAGCTGAAGGTGCAATTTTCCGCGGACAACGGGATTCGTAGGCAGGAACTTCTACAACCTCTGCTCCCTTGGCGGTCAAACCCGTTACTAGCGTGTCTCGACCGCCAGTTTCCACACGAGGGAAAAGGATTTTGGTCCCCGTTAAGTCCTTCTCTGGAAAGAACTCCACCAAAGCATCAGCCACAAAATCAGGAGGGATAAAATCGGCTGTTAAACCCTTCTGACGCAGGTTGGCAGCCGTCTTTTTACCCACCACGGCGATTTGAACGCCTGCCAAAGCGCGGGCATCTTTACCTTGAGCGACTAACCGTTCTACGAAGTAATTTACACAATTGACTGAGGTCAAGATGAGCCAGTCGAAAGTTTGCAACTCAGCGATCGCTTGATCTAGAGCTAACCAACTGGATGGGGGACCAATCTCTAAGGCAGGCATTTCAACTACGTTTGCTCCGGCCTGCTGGAGTTGACTGCTAAAGGAACTGGACTGTCCAGCAGCACGAGTTACCACAATAGTTTTGCTCGCCAAGGGGCGAGCTAGGAAGTTGGCTTTTTCATTAGGAACTGGCTGATCTGAAGTCATAGCCTGCTCAGGTTGGTATTGGAGGGGTGGATTGAAAACTTGCTGCTGCCGCTTGTCATTCGCTTGTAGAGACAACTGCCCCACAGCACCAACAACAATCACGGCTGGAGACAGCGCCCCAGCCGTTTTCTCGGCAATATTTTTCAGGGTACCACGCCAGATCTGCTGCTGACGGTGCCCGCCCCAGCGAATTACAGCTACAGGAGTTTGCGGCGACCGCCCCTGCTGCTGGAGTTGCTGCATAATTTCTGTTAGGTGCCGCCCTCCCATCAAAACGACAAGGGTATCGATCTGGGCCAGGGTAGACCAGTCCAAACTTTCTAGCTCGTGAGCACTGAACACAACAAAACCCTGGCTGAGCTGTGGGTCCGTGAGGGGAATTCCAGCCAATAATGGGGCGGCCAAAGCCGAGGATAGTCCTGGAACAACCTCAAAGGCGCATCCAGCAGTTTGAAGGGCGACAATTTCTGAACGACAACGACCAAAGATAAACGGATCACCGCTCTTTAACCGCACCACCTGTTTTCCCTGTTGACAGTAGTCCACCAGTAGGCGATCAATACTCTCTTGCCTAGGGCTAGGATGGCCACCCCGCTTGCCAACATCCACACGCTGACAGGTGGCAGGGATAAGCCCTAGTAGTTGCTCATCCACCAAAGCATCGTGGACAATCACCTCTGCTTGAGTGATTAGATGATAGGCTTGCACGGTTAAGTAAGCAATATCTCCCGGCCCTGCACCAACGAGATAAACCTTACCTTTCTGCTCTGGCATAGGATGCCTTTCGGAGTGATTGAGCCTGCCAATCTAGCCTACCAAAAGGGAGGGTGGAATCGATAGACGGAGGAAGTCTTACGCATCGCTTCATAATCCTAGACTTGATGTGAGGTTGCCAACCCATAAGGGGGACTCTGCCTATACTGACGACGAACTAACGCAACTAAGGTTATGGTTGACTAGCATTTGGGGGGTTGGATTTATGCGCCTTTTTTTACTGGTGACTTCAACAGTAGCAATTGCTCTAGGGCTCGGTGGGTGTGGCCTTTTTGCTGGAGGTGATGAAGACAACGTAGTAGCCCCTGCACCTAAGTCTGCCGCAGCTCAACCGTTCTCGCAGCCTATTGTTAAACCACAGCTTAAATTGACGCGTGGGGCAGCGCTGATTCAGCCTACCAATCCAGATGAGCGGTTAAAGGCAATCCGCAGTGGACGCTCTGACCCTTTTGGTGCCCTTATTTCATCCACCGCAGGCACCGCAGGCAATCAATCCTCTGGCTCATCTAATGCTAATAGTTCTGGTGGCAGCTCTAAAAAAGCTGATCCCGCCTCTGCAATGGCTAAATCCTACAACCGCTTTTTAGATAGAGTAGGTGATTCTTTAGAGGAATCAGCAGATGATTCGGCTTCCAGCCCAGTCGCCGTGGGTCCAGGTTCAAGTTCTTCTGGTCATCTACCCGAGCTACCTACCTCCAGTAGTAGTTCTTCTGAGGTACCACCACTACCACCGCTACCCCAGCCAGATCTTGCTAAAGGCATTCGGGTGACAGGCGTTGTGGTCATAGGTGGCATGCCCAGAGCAATTATTAAAGCTCCCGATGAGACTGTTAGTCGCACTGTTGGTCCTGGCGATCGCCTGTCTAATGGTCAGGTGGTTGTGAAACGAATTGATAACCGTAACCCAGATGAACCTCTGGTGATTGTGGAACAATATGGGACTGAAGTGGCAATTGGCGTTGGCAAATTACCAGTGCAGCTTGCCTCCATTCCAACCAACCTGTCACCAGTACCTGCCTTGTGGTACAACAGGCATCATTAAAACTGTTCGATACGGAACGTTAAGCTGCGGTCTAGAGAATTGAGATAGCGACAATTGCACTCGCACTATACAATGCTGTTCAGCAGAGGGAATGCCTGGTATGACAGGCTGCCTGAACCCTGAATAAAATTTGTGTTCTGATTTTAGAGAGTGTTGCCTTGTCACTGTTCAATTTCTTCAGACTGAGTGTATCGATGACTCTTGCGCGCTCCGGGCATCCCGGATTACCCCGATTTTCAGGTAGAATCTCCAGCTTGTCTGCTTTTCACTGGAGAGGTTTCGTTAAGTTCCTCGGTTTATTTTCGTTGTGCTGCTTACTGGCGATCGCCTGTAGCCGTCAGCCCCAAACCACCTCTTCCCCTGGGTCAGTGGCGGGCAGTAGCCGGATCAGCATGGGAACCACTGCAAAGATTCGCACCCTTGATCCAGCCGATTCCTATGAGGTGTTTTCCGGTAATTTGCTCTACAACATGGGCGATCGCCTTTACAGCTACGAGTTGGGGACTACACAGCTGAAGCCGCAACTAGCTACCAAATTGCCCGAAGTTAGTGATGATGGGTTGGCGTACAAAATTCCTGTGCGACAGGGTGTTGTGTTCCATGATGGTACGGCATTTAATGCCAAGGCCATGGCCTTCTCTTTGCAACGGTTTATCGAAAATGGCGGTCAACCAGCTTTTTTACTGGCAGATACAGTTGATTCCGTTGAGGCAACGGGGGATTACGAGGTAACCATCCGGCTAAAGAAGCCTTTTGCCGCTTTTCCTGCACTGCTGGCCTTTCCGGGAACCTGTGCGGTTTCCCCCAAAGCTTATGAACTGGGTAGCGGCAAATTTAAACCAGCCGCTTTTGTGGGTACCGGTCCCTACAAGCTGGGCCAGTACGCCAGTGACTCCCTACGTCTGGATACCTTTGACCAATACTGGGGTGAGAAGCCGACTAACCAAGGAATTGATATCCAGATTTTTACCAGCGGTGCTAATCTATTCAACGCCTTTAAGACTAAACAGGTGGATGTTGCCTATCAAACCCTAGACCCCAATCAAGTTAAAACCTTGGAGCAGGGAGCAGAGAGGGGAAATTGGCAAGCGATCGCCGGACCGGGTAGCAATATCAGCTATTTGACGTTGAACTTGAAAGAACCGCCCTTGGACAAGGTTGAAGTGCGACAGGCGATTGCCGCAATGATTGATCGCCCTTTGTTGCAGCGACGAATCTTTCAGGGCCAAATCGAACCCCTGTACAGCTTAATTCCTACTGTTTTTGATGTTAACAAACCTGTCTTCAAGCGATACGGAGATGGCGATGCTTCCAAAGTGCAAGCTCTACTAAAGCAGGCAGGCTACTCCACCGCCAAACCGCTAAAGGTGAATCTATGGTACCGTTCTAACGTTCCCAATAATGTCTCTGCCGCTAATACCCTCAAAGGCCTGGTGCAGCAAAAGTTAGGAGGAGCAATGCAGCTAGAGCTTAGTAGTGTTGAGTCTGCTACCGCCTACACCAACCTTGACAAAGGCATTTACCCCATATTCCTCTTAGACTACTACGGGGACTTTTTTGATCCTGACACCTACGTGCAACCTTTTTTGGCCTGTGCTAAGGGGTCTCAAACAGTCTGCCAGGAAGGGGCAAGCGTTGGCCAGGGTTCTTTCTACTACAATCAGCGCGTGAACCAACTAATTGATCAAGAACGCCGGGAACAGAATGCAGGTAAACGCCAGCAAATCTTTGGCCAAATTCAGGAGATTCTTGCCAAGGAAGTGCCTTTCATTCCCCTCTGGCAAAGCAAGGATTATGCCTTTGCCCAGCAAGGGGTGAATGGTGTGCGCTTGGAACCAACGCAGCAACTTCCCCTCTGGCCCTTGCACAAGGCGTCCTAACGGCGTTGCAGTATCTAGTATCAAGGTGTTTCACTAACTGGATCAGCCATGTCCCGCTCCCGTGCTCTGCAATACTACGTTTTGGCTCGCCTGCTCCTAGCTCCCTTGATGCTGTGGACAATTACCACGGTTGTCTTTTTGCTGCTGCGGGCGACACCGGGCGACCCGGTGGATGTGATTCTGGGCCCTCGTGCCCCGGCAGAGGCTAAAAGGTTACTGCGCGAACAGCTTGGGTTGAATGGTAACCTGGTGCAGCAGTACTTAAACTACATGGGAGACTTGCTGCGCTTTGACCTGGGAACTTCCCTAACCAGTCGTGGCCAAACAGTGTGGGAAATTATCCAGAGCTTCTTTCCGGCAACGGTGGAACTGGCGGTGTATAGTATTGCGATCGCCCTGGCGGTTGGAGTACTAGTGGGTGTTCTTTCTGCGTCGCGGCCGGGGACTTGGCTGGATGCCGCGGGGAGATTATTTGGCATTATTAGCTACTCCATTCCCTTGTTTTGGCTGGGGATGCTGCTCCAACTTGTCTTTTCAGTGCAACTAGGATGGTTTCCGTTGGGGGCGCGGTTTCCGTTGGGGGAAACAGTGCCTACCAGCATCACAGGTCTTTACAGCGTCGATAGCCTACTAAGTGGAAGCTTGGGGCAATTTTTGACCGCCCTCCACTACCTAGCCCTGCCTTGCCTGAGTTTAGGGCTGGTCCTCAGCGGTATTTTTGAGCGCATTGTGCGGGTGAATCTGAAGCAGACCTTAAAAGCAGATTACGTAGAGGCAGCCCGTGCTAGAGGCATTCCGGAATCCCGTGTCCTAGTGGCGCATGCCCTCAAAAATGCACTGATTCCGGTGATTACTGTTCTTGGCTTAACCTTTGCTGCCATGTTGGGTGGGGCAATCTTAACGGAAGTCACCTTCTCCTGGCCGGGGCTTGCTAACCGGCTTTACGAAGCAATTTCTCTGCGCGACTACCCGACGGTGCAGGGGATTGTGATTTTCTTTGCCGTGATTGTAGTAATTGCCAGTATTGCGATCGATATCTTGAGCGCCTATGTCGATCCGCGAATTCGATATTGATTCAATCTCCATCAGCAATCTGCAACAGCTTTTGTAACGATACTCTAATTTCAGCCCCGCTACTTGAGTGCTGGATGTGCTCTGCAGAATACCGGCTGTCCTAAGTTAAATTTTCTCTAAGGCCTTGTGTGCGAAGATGATCAACGATGTAACAGTACTGCGCTACAACAGTAGCAGGTAGAATTTTGACTGTTAGAAATTTCAGTGCTAGACCATCGCCCCATCTATCTAGATTGTCAAGCAACAACCCCTGTGGATGAACGGGTGCTAGCGGCTATGCTGCCCTATTTCAGTCAACACTTTGGCAATTCGGGCAGTATGGGTCATGCCTACGGCTGGGAGGCAGAGGCTGCAGTCAAACAAGCTCGCTGTACTTTAGCCGCAGCTATCCATGCTTCGCC
This sequence comes from uncultured Synechococcales cyanobacterium, assembly GCA_902806435.1. GTDB lineage: Bacteria > Cyanobacteriota > Cyanobacteriia > Thermosynechococcales > Thermosynechococcaceae > CADCWO01. The sequence continues at coordinate 28,670 of CADCWO010000115.1, forward strand.
GGAGGAAATTGTCTTCACCAGTGGCGCAACGGAGGCAAATAACCTGGCAATCAAGGGGGTTGCGGAAGCTTACCTGGAACGGGGGCGGCACCTGATTACAGTTCAAACCGAGCACAGCGCTGTGCTGGAGCCCTGCCGATACTTACAGTCTTTGGGGTTTGAAGTTACTTTTCTGCCTGTGCAGCCTGATGGCCTGATTGATCTCTCTCAGTTGGAGCAAGCCTTGCGTCCAGATACGATCTTGGTCTCTGTGATGGCCGCCAACAACGAAATAGGAGTGTTGCAGCCTCTATCAGAGATTGGTACTCTTTGCCGCAGTCGTCAGGTTTTATTTCATACAGATGCCGCCCAAGCGATCGCTAAGATCCCCCTGGATGTGGAGGCGATGAAAATCGATCTGATGTCCATGACAGCTCATAAGGTTTATGGGCCCAAAGGCGTGGGGGCACTGTACGTTAGACGTCGCAAGCCTAGAGTTAAACTCGCACCCCAGTTGCATGGCGGCGCCCAAGAGAAAAACTTGCGCTCTGGAACACTGTCTACACCCCAAATTGTTGGATTGGCTAAGGCAGTAGAACTGGCTTGCAGTGAACAGGAATCGGAATCTAGGCGCTTAACGGAATTACGGCAACGGCTTTGGCAGCAGCTTTGCCAATTAGATGGTGTTTACCTTAACGGTCATCCTACCCAGCGCTTACCCGGCTGCTTAAACGTCAGTATTGCGGAAGTTGATGGGGCCTCACTGTTACTGGGATTGCAACCTGTTGTTGCTGTCTCGTCTGGTTCCGCCTGTAGTGCAGCAAAACCTTCCCCTTCACACGTTTTGACAGCTTTGGGGCATTCCCCGCAACTAGCTGCTGCCTCCATCCGGTTTGGGATAGGGCGGTTCAACACTGCTAGCGAAATTGACCGCGTGGCTCAACAGGTAATTGCCACAGTGCAGTCTCTACGGCACAGTGGTTTTAGCGACGCTGAACTGCTGATTGCTGCTAGCTAATCGCTCAGCAGTTATCGGCCATTAAGACATCTATGGGCTTTGCAGTTAGCATCATGATCAGGAAAAGATTGTCATAGCCGGCACAAAGATCCTAGAATTCTTAGATCCGGCTTGCTGATCCTTTTGTGTTTTCTTACTGTTACGGCCTGACCTTATTATGAATCCTGCTCTGACTCAATTTGGCACTCAAATGTCTAACTTAACTGGTGTACGCGCCATTATGAAGGACATCATTGAAACCCTACGGGCGAGCGAGGGGCAAGAATTTATCAATTTGAGTGCTGGAAACCCGGTGATTTTACCAGAGGTCGAGCAGCTTTGGCGACAGTGTACGACGGATCTCCTAGCCAGCCCTGACTATGGGGAGGTTGTCTGTCGCTACGGCTCAAGTCAGGGTTATCAACCTTTTGTTGAAGCAGTCGTTCAAGAGTTTAATCAACGTTACGGTCTTCAACTCACCGATCGCAACATTTTAATCACACCGGGCAGCCAAGCCCTTTATTTTTTTGCCGCCAATGCCTTCGGCGGGTACACAGCAGACGGTCGACTGAAGCAAATTGTCTTACCCTTAAGCCCGGATTACACAGGCTATGGTGGCGTTACGCTGATCCCTGAGTCGTTAGTTGCTTACAAACCAACTTTGGATATTGATGCCCCAGCGCATCGCTTCAAGTACCGCCCAGATTTCAGCCAGCTAACGATTAACGAGAATACTGGTTGTGTCCTGTTTTCCCGGCCTTGCAATCCTACGGGTAATGTCCTGAGCGACGAGGAAGTGCAAAAGATTGCTGCTCTGGCTACACCTCACAATGTGCCTGTTCTGATTGACTCCGCCTATAGTCCTCCTTTTCCTAGCTTGAACTTTACGGAGATGACGCCGCTAATTGGTGGTGACTCTGGCAGCCCCAACGCCCCAGCTAATGTCCTCCACTGTATGAGTTTATCCAAGGCTGGGTTGCCGGGCGAACGCATCGGGATTGCGATTGGCAGTCAGCGACTGATTCAAGTTTTGGAGGCTTTTCAAGCGAATATTTGCCTGCACTCCTCTCGTTATGGGCAGGCGATCGCGGCGCGGGCCATTCAGTCGGGGGCACTAGCTAACATCTCAGAACAAGTGATTCGACCCTACTATCAAGCAAAGTTCAACGTAGTTGAAACTACCCTTGATCAGGTAATGCCCCAGGATCTCCCCTGGTTTTTGCATCGCGGTGAGGGAGCGATTTTTGCCTGGTTGTGGCTAAAAGATCTACCAGTGACGGATTGGGAGTTTTATCAAGCTTTAAAGCAGGTGGGAGTGATTGTCGTGCCAGGAAGTTCCTTCTTTCCTGGCCTCCGTGAAGATTGGCTGCACAAGCATCAGTGCCTGCGGATCAGCCTCACAGCCTCTGACGAGGAGATTCAAACGGGAATGCAGCGTTTGGCTAAGGTGGCTACCCAGTTTTACGGGCAACCATCCCGTCAAGCTTTCTCTTCCCAAGTCACAGTTGGTTGAGATGAACAATGAGCCCTCAGCCCAGAGTCAGCACCAACAATCTGATCAGCCTACCTCAGCGTGGCTAGAAATTGGCAAGATTGTGGCACCCCAAGGTCTGAAGGGTGAGGTACGGGTTTACCCCAACTCTGATTTTCCAGAACGGTTTGAAACACCGGGTCGGCGTTGGCTGCTGTGTCCGAGAGTGGCAGAACCTCAAGCTGTCGAATTGGTGCGGGGATACTATTTGCACGGCAAGGGACTTTACGTTATCGAGCTGGCTGGGGTGACGAATCGTACGCAAGCGGAGGCTCTTAAAGACTGCCTTCTTGTGGTTCCTGATAGCGACCGCCCGACTTTAGAAGCGGGGGAATTTCATATCGTGGACTTGATTGGTCTAGAAGTATTTGATCAGCAGACTCAAACCTTGATTGGTTCTGTGATCAACGTCTTTCCAGCAGGAAATGACTTGTTAGAAGTTCAAAGGAATCAACCTAGTCAAGCTACCGTTTTGATTCCCCTTGTGAAGGAAATTGTGCCGGTTGTAGATCTGCCCAACAGAAGATTGGAAATTACGCCACCTCCAGGTCTGCTGCCATAGCCATCGCTTTCTAACATCAAGCTACCCACTTATCAGGTTGAGCATCAAACCAGCTCACTCTTTATTAGCAACGTGATAGCCGAAGCGCTACAGGAGCAGCAGACTTTGGCCTGATGCTTACTCCTGCAAAATTCCTTTTATCTTTTAAAGTTGACATTTTCAACTCAAAACGGTTAAATTAGATACAGAAATAAATACGTTCATCTCTTCCCCATCTCTTTTTTTGAGATTCTGAAGGGACGGAAGTAGGGCTTAACCCCGAAGGAACGCGCCTCCCTTAAATACACATTGATTAAAGAGGCGAAGAATATGAAACTTGTTTATCGCGGCGTTAGCTACGAATATACTCCCCCCCAAGTTAGCTATCCTGATAGTTCAACTGCAAAGGCAATGAAAGAAGAGTTTCGTGCTATCAGTGTCGCTGAAGAACACCGAAGTGAAAATCGCCAGCGGTCGATGCTAATGCGTTCTTTGCATAGTGTAGGAATAGACGAAATTCCTACTAACTATTCGGACCATGTAGCCTTTAGCTAGGTCTTTTTTTGTTAGGTCTTTTTTTGCTAGTCTCATCTAAATGATGGATTAAAGCACCCCTGAGGGTGCTTTTTTATTCAAAAAAAGCAGCTACCTATCTAGGTAGCTGCCAAAAGCCGCCACAAAATGAGTTGAGACCTTGCGCTAGGCTCTATCCTCCAAGTTATGCATCGTAGTAAAGGGCGAACTCGTACGGATGGGGCCGCATGCTCAACGGTTTGACTTCCTTGCTGAGCTTGTAATCAATCCAGTTATCAATAAAGTCTTCGGTAAAGACCCCAGGATTCGTTAAAAAACCGTGATCCGCCTTCAACGCTTCTAACGCCTCTTGCAGAGACCCAGGGGTTGAGGGAATTTTAGCAAGTTCTTCTGCGCTGAGTTCGTAGATGTCAACATCTAAAGGATCACCTGGATCAATTTCGTTCTTAATGCCATCGAGACCGGCACACAGCATTGCAGCAAAAGCCAAGTAAGGGTTGGCCATTGGATCTGGGCAGCGGAACTCAAAGCGCTTGGCTTTGGGACTAGTAGCGATTGGAATTCGGCAACAAGCAGAGCGATTCCCCTGAGAGTAGGCTAAGTTCACTGGCGCTTCAAAACCGGGAACCAGACGTTTGTAAGAATTGGTTGTGGGATTGGTGAAGGCTAAGAGAGCGGGAGCATGCTTGAGGATACCACCAATGTAATGCAAGCCCATCTGGCTCAAGCCAGCATAGCGATCTCCAGCAAACAGAGGCTGTCCATCTTTCCAGATGGACTGGTGAGTGTGCATCCCCGTGCCATTGTCCCCGAATAAGGGCTTAGGCATGAAGGTAACGGTCTTACCATGTTGCTTGGCGACATTCCTAATCACATATTTGTAGGTCATCAAGCCATCTGCTGCCTGGATGATGGGAGCAAACTTGACCCCCAGTTCGCACTGGCCCCCGGAGGCAACTTCGTGGTGTTGTTTTTCAATCGAAACTCCGCACTTGGCCATCGTTAGCAACATCTCACTGCGGATATCCTGCAGCGAATCAGTTGGGGGAACCGGAAAATAACCTTCTTTGTTGCGGGGCTTGTAGCCCAAGTTGCCACCGGGTTCCTCCCGGCCAGAATTCCAATTGCCTTCTGCCGAGTCTACGTGGTAAAAGCCTGTATTCGCCGTTTGGTCAAATCGAACTTCATCAAAGATGAAGAACTCTGCTTCAGGACCAAAAAAAGCGGTATCGCCAATGTTGGCAGCGGTTAGAAATTCTAGGGCTTTTTGGGCGATCGCCCGCGGACAGCGATCGTAAAGTTCTCCTGTTCGCGGCTCAATAACCGTGCAAATTAGTGAGAGCGTTGGTTCTTTCATAAACGGGTCAATCCAGGCCGTGGCCGGGTCAGGCCGCATCGCCATATCTGACTCATGGATGGATTTCCAACCGCGAATACTAGACCCATCAAAAGCCACGCCCTCTGTGAAGCTCTCTTCCTCAAGTAAATCTCGGTGGATGGTGAGGTGTTGCCAAGTTCCTAACGGATCAACAAATTTGAGATCAATAAGCTGAATATCATCGTTTTGAATCCAATTCAAAACGTCTTGGGGGGTTTGAGCCTGAGCCATGAATTACTCCTTAATCTTGTAGCGGTCTTAAGTTCGGTGTAGGGGGCGAGGGCAGGGGGTGTTTGGGAAAGTGAGGATGAGTCGGGAAAGACTTATGACAGGCAAGCTGTGACAACACGGGAAAATTGATTTAAATTAAATCGGCATGCAGAGCAGGATTGGTGGACATTGACGTTCTATCGTAAGAGATAGGGCCAGGGGTACTTTGTAACACATTATACAAAAATCTCTGAAAACTCTAACTAAGGTTTAGCCTTAAAATTGGCAGAGCTAGCTGTGAAATCTGAAGATATTGCCATGGTTTTCTTAAGCGGAGAGTGAATTAAGCAGCAATGATGTTCATTGACGTTGTGCTATAGGCAGATGACGTAAAAGACAAATCCTCTCCAAGATGGCTAGGAGAACTAGCCGTTGCTAATGCGCCTGCATGATAAACTGAACCTTATGTTCGCGCTAAATTACTAGCTGGCTATGCAGATTGATTAGTAGTTTAATCTCATAACCTGCCTCCAGTGGGTCAGTCTAGCTCAATTTAAAAGTGCTGGAAATCTCTATTCGGCCTAATGCTTAAGAATTCTTGCTAGAGGCTACCAAGGCGCAGCTTAAGGTCACCAAATCGTCAATAATTTAAGCAGATTTAATCAAAAACGTTTGAGAGAGGAATGTATGCGGGACGCAGTGACAGGTTTAATTGGCAGCTATGATCTTGCCGGTCAGTACTTAGATCGGAATGCAGTGGATGAACTGAGGTCTTACTTCAACACTGGTACGGCGCGTGTGCAGGCGGCTGGTGCGATTAACAGTAACGCTGCTGCAATTGTCAAGGAATCAGGTAGGCAATTATTTGCTCAACTACCTGAACTGATCCAACCCGGTGGCAACGCCTATACAACTCGCCGCTATGCTGCTTGTCTGCGTGATATGGATTACTACTTGCGCTACGCTACTTACGCTCTCGTAGCTGGGAATACTGATGTCCTTGATGAGCGAGTCTTAAATGGTTTACGAGAAACATACAATTCTCTGCAGGTCCCTATCGGGCCAACGATCCGGGGCATTCAAATCATGAAGGAGATGGTTAAAGAGCAAGTAGCAGCAGCCGGTATCGAAGATGCTGATTTTATAGATCAACCCTTTGACTATATGACCCGCGAACTAAGCGAAGAAGATATCTAGAGCCTGTAATTGTTGGATTGACTAAGCAGCGGTTGGATACTCTACTTGTCGAACGCGGTTTGTCAACTTCGCGTCAGCAAGCCCAGCGTTTAATTTGGGCAGGGGAAGTTACGGTTGACCAGCAAGTGATTGATAAGCCTGGAACAACGGTTAAAGCTTCCGCCCAAATCCAGGTTAAGCAGCGATCGCCCTACGTTTCTAGAGGTGGCGAGAAGCTAGCCAAAGCGCTTGATGTTTTCCCAATTCAGGTAGCTGATCGGATCTGCCTTGATGGCGGTATTTCGACTGGTGGCTTTACGGATTGTTTATTGCAGGCCGGTGCTAAGCTAATCTACGGTGTCGATGTTGGCTATGGGCAAGTGGCCTGGCAGCTGCGCACGGATTCGCGGTTAATCCTTAAAGAGCGCACTAACCTGCGCTACTTGAAACCAGAAGATATTTACCCCTTAGGCCACCTCTACCCTGACTTGGGAGTTGTGGATGTTTCTTTTATTTCTCTAACCAAAGTTCTGGCTGCATTGTGGAATTTACTTCAAGCTCCGCGAGAAGCGGTGTTATTGATCAAGCCGCAGTTTGAAGTCGGACGAGCCCATGTAGGCAAGCAGGGTGTGGTTCGAGACCCTCAAGCCCAGGCGGAAGCGATCGCGCAAGTCTTTCAAGCAGCCCAAGAAATTGGTTGGAACTATAGCGGCTTAACCTGGTCTCCCCTGCTTGGGCCGGCCGGGAACATTGAGTACTTGCTATGGCTGAAAATGGAAGCTCAAAACCCGTTTATCGATTTAGCGCGCATTAAGCAAGTCACCTTAAGTGCTCAGAAAGATCTTTTAGGCCACCGATAGAAATCATTAACCCTGTCGGGAAAGCGGTTGCAGTAAGCAACAATCACCGGCAGAGTAAGCGTTTCCCTGCCTCTGATACTGTGCTAAGGTTTTATTAGGATTTATATTCGTGTGTAGTTTGTTCTTGTTTATGTACAGGCGTCTCTCCGAATCTAACTCTCTACACCTTTTTGATTCGGTAAATATTTTATGTCAATTTACGTAGGTAATCTGTCCTTTGAGGTGACGCAAGACGACCTCAGTCAAGTTTTTGCAGAATACGGAACTGTGAAGCGGGTACAATTGCCAAACGACCGTGAAACAGGCCGTCCGAGAGGATTTGGTTTTGTAGAGATGGAAACAGAAGCAGAAGAAGCCGCTGCGATCGAGGCCTTAGATGGTGCGGAATGGATGGGCCGTGATCTGAAAGTGAACAAGGCAAAGCCTCGTGAAGAAAGAAAACCTTCTAGCGGTAGCTGGGGTAATAATCGTAATACTTCTCGGCGCTACTAAGCTTTGAAGCTAAGGCTTGAACTCTAAAGTTTTGTGGGCAGGCTTTATTGTCTGCCCTATTTTTGCTTTCAGCTTAATGGATATGGCCGCTACTGGCCAGTATTAACTTAATCAACATAGAAGAGAAGGAGTAAAGGATGACCCAAGTGATTCTTGGCGAGAATGAAGGAATTGAGTCAGCCCTGCGTCGGTTTAAGCGCCAAGTTTCTAAAGCCGGAATTTTTCCAGACATGAGAAAACATCGCCACTTTGAAACACCGCTTGAAAAGGAGAAACGTAAAGCGGTAGCCAAGCACAAGCAGCGCCGGCGCCGCTCTCGCTAAAAGTTGATACTGTCTTAAATAGAGCTATGCAAACGGATAGGATGCGATTATCCTAGCGGGGAGAGATAGTTTTATATTTATTGGCACAAAGTTATATAGGAACTCGAAGGGCATGAAAACCAACGAACTGTTAAGTCGCTATGCTGCAGGGCAACGAGATTTTAGAGACTTAAACCTGATGGCAGCAAAATTGAGGAACGTAAACCTGAGCTATGCCAACTTGAGTGGGGCTAATCTGAGTGGAGCGAATCTGAGCTACGCCAACTTAAGTGGCGCTAATTTGAGCGGGGCTAACTTGACCAAGGCCAATCTAAGTGATATCAATCTCTATCAAGCATCCCTAGGTGGGGCAATTATGCCTGATGGGACTGTTTACGGACTCGTCGCATAAATAGCTACTTTCTATAGAAGCTTTGGTCTTTGGCACAATAAAGGGGATTCAGGCTTTTATAGAAGAGCAATCTAAATCATGCAGGTTTATCGGCTTCCGGCACTTTCAGATAACTATATCTATTTGCTGCACGACCCCTCTAGTAATACCGCAGCAGTTGTAGACCCGGCAGAGGCTAAACCTGTACTGGATTGCTTGCGAAAGCTTCAAGCAAAGTTAATCGCAATCTTCAATACCCATCACCACCAGGACCACATTGGTGGCAACGGTGAGTTATTACAAGCATTTCCAGGTGTTCTGGTCTACGGGGGAGCTGAAGACCGAGGCAGAATCCCAGAGCAGCAAGTATTTCTCCAGGAAGGTGATCGCGTTAGTTTCGCGGATCGTGAGGCAGAAATTTTATTCGTTCCGGGCCACACACGCGGTCATATTGCCTACTACTTTTCACCCATTGCACCTCAGGAAATGGGTGAATTGTTTTGTGGCGACACTTTATTTGCTGGAGGCTGTGGCAGGCTGTTTGAGGGAACGCCAGCCCAGATGCTAGAGTCACTAAGCAAACTACGTGATTTACCCGCTAACACACGAGTTTGGTGTGGGCATGAGTACACATTGAAAAACCTACAATTTGCCCTGACAGTTGACGGTCAAAATCCTGAATTGCAAGCTCGGTTTGCAGAGGTAAAAGCTGCCCGTAGCCGCTCAGAACCGACAATTCCAAGTTCTATCGGTTTAGAGAAGCAAACCAATCCCTTCTTGCGGTGGGATGAACTCGGTCTGAGCAATGCTGTGGAGAGTAATGCTCCGCTGCAAACCTTTACGCGCTTACGAAAGATGAAAGATCAGTTCTAATTACCTAAAGCGGCCCAGCGTGAGACATAGCACTACCAATAGGCTAGCTGCACCATAAAAAACTACCACAACCCCAGTTTCAGGCCAGCCTGTTAATTCTAAATGATGATGGAGGGGCGCCATTTTGAACAGGCGTTTGCCAATCCCATCAGGGTTTTTGGTGGCCTTGTAGTAGGTTACCTGAGCAATTACCGACAGCGTCTCAACGATAAAAACACCGCTGAGAATGAGCAGAGCCCATAGAGTGTTAGTGATTAGCCCCACAGCCGCTATAGCCCCACCTAATGCTAATGACCCGGTATCTCCCATGAATACACGTGCTGGGTTGTAGTTATGAGCTAGGAAGCCCAGGCAACTGCCACTGAGGCAAGCACAGAAGATCATTAACCCCGGCCAGGTTGGGGCGATCAGTGCTCCTAAACCAACCAAGGCGATCGCATTCGTCCCCGCAGCCAAGCCATCCAAGCCATCGGTAAGATTGATTGCATTGCTTTCTGCTGCCCCCACAAACAGCGCTAAGGGCCAGAATAAAAGCCCTAGGGGCAGAATAAACCCAAAGGGAAAGGCCAGGGTTGTAATCTCAGGTTGGCTCCAACTTAGCCAAATACAAAACAGAGCCGCACAGCCAAACTCTAACCCTAACCGCAATTTGGCGGGAATACCTTGATTGGAGCGGTAGCGGAGCACCTGCCAGTCATCCAACCAGCCAATGAACCCGTAGGCAAATGTCAGCGCGATCGCCGCCAGCACTTCAGCGGTTTGACCCGTAGCAATAGCGGCCCATCCCCCTGACAAGATTAAGGCCACAGGAATGAAAAAAATACCTCCCATTGTGGGGGTACCCGCCTTTTTGAGGTGAGATTCGGGTCCATCTTCCCGAATAAACTGGCCCATCTTCAAGGCTTGTAATTGAGGAACCACCCAGTACCCCAGCCCTGCTGTGATCAGAGCACTAGTCCCCAAAGGCATAGTGATTGAAAGGAAGGGATTCGTGCGGCCTGATAACCAGTCTAGAAGGAGTGCCGTTCCACCTAATCCGAGGAGCAACCCTAAAAACAAACTTTTGCCAGAAGGGGCAGTTTGCTCAAAAGCCTTATCAGAAAGCATCCTTTAGCCTCAATGATTCCGGTAAGATTTTGCCATTTTTTAACTGCTAATAGTTGTGATGTCAGGCGCCCTGGATGTCACAGGTGTTGCCAAGAGACGAGCTTAATCGTCTAGGGTAAGATCATCTTCTTCAACATAGTCAGCCTCATCACCTGTCATCAGTTCAGTGATTTCCTCAACTTCTTCATCTTCGGTTAAGGGAGATAAGTCTGGCCCTTCTCGGGCAATCAACCGGCCTGACTGCTCTAGCCAATCGAGAATTGAAGGCTCTTGTCTGGAGGAAACAACACCAGCTTGCTGATTACGAGGTTCTTCACGCAGGGAGGGATTATTCATAAGTTAACCAAAAAATTAAATCATCCAGATTGATTCTACCTGTCCTACTCATCAAGGCCCACTAGATCGGCAAGCTTTCCAGCATTCTCTAGCGAAAGAGAATCAGTCATTTTTAGTCCTGAGAGCTAATGACCTAACCAGCGACGCGTGCCAAAAGACTCGCAGGCAGCGGAGGCAACCTTTGCTGATTCCTGAAGGGCGATCGTAAATTCTGATTGCAAGATGTGATGGCAGAAAGCACCATGAAATATATCTCCAGCCCCAACGGTATCGACAGGATTGATTTGAGGAACCGGCAGCTCATCGGTGTCCCCAGCACTGAAGTATTGAATCGGCTTATCCCCCTGCGTAATCGCCATATGGGAAACTCCGACGCTCGCTAAGTAGTTCAGAACTTGCTCGCCGTGGCATTCAGGTGGGCAAAAGTCGGCGGAACAGATGGCATAAGTAACAAAGGGTAATACCTTCTCAAGACCCGGTTTCCAGCTGCCACCATCTAGGACAACAGGAATATTACTGGCTTGGGCCAACTCAGCGATCGCTTGACCTACTTCGATCTGATGCCCATCTACCAGCACAATATCCACCCCCTGCAATACATTAGCTGGGATGGCATCGCGCTTTGCCTGAGACTTGCGAGCATTCAAGGAAATAATCGCCCGCTCTCCTGTCGCTTCCGTGACGATGATTGAGGAGACAGGAGGTGGCTCGGAGTAATCAGAATCTAGATCACTGATTTCGACTGCATACTGAGCCAAATCTGCGTGGATCAAGTGTCCTACAGGATGGCTGCCGACTACACCGAGCAACCTTGAGTAACCGCCCAAATAGGCAAAGGTGACGGCTGCATTGGTAGCTGGCCCTCCTGCCGCTACACTATAGTCGGCAGCAACTATTTTCTGGTTGTTAGTAGGAGGGCCTGATGTGAGATAAACCAGGTCTAAAGTTACCAAGCCAACAAACAGTCCCTGTCTAGCCACTGCTAGCTACTCCTATTCAACGGCTAGATCCTAGTGCCAGGATAGTTGCAGAGCTTAAACCATCTCGGAGGAAGCTTCGACGGTCGGTTCAAACTGGGGTTCAAACTGGAACAGAGAATAAACTACATTCCGGCGAATCGCAATCATCATATCTAGGAATAGCTCGTAACCCTCGCTCTTGTATTCAATCAAGGGATCTTTTTGGCCGTATCCCCTTAAGCCAACGGACTCGCGCAGAGCATCCATTTGCTGGAGATGTTCACGCCACAGGGTGTCAATTTGCTGGAGGATAAAGAAGCGTTCGGCTTGGCGCATCAGGCCAGGCTGAATTTGGTCCACGTGGGCTTCTTTGGTGTCATAGGCAATCCGTATCTGCTCGTGCAAGAAGGTTTGCATTTCTGGCATCGAGAAATCTGCCAGATGTTCTGGCTCCAAATCTGACAGGCGGTTGACGAACTCCTTAATCTTCTCAACCATGCTGTTTAAGTCCCACTCCTCTGGTGGTAACTCTGGATTGACATAAGCCTGAACAATGTCATCCATCGTCTCCTCAGCGTAGCGGATCACCAATTCCTTCAAGTCTTGGCCTTCTAAAACCCGGCGACGCTCGGCATAAATTGCCCGCCGCTGGTTGTTCATCACCTCATCGTACTCAAAGACCTGTTTACGGATGTCGTAGTAGTAGGTTTCAACTTTTTTCTGGGCTCCTTCCAAGCTGCGCGTCAGAATGCCAGATTCGATTGGCATATCCTCTTCTACCCGGAAGGCGTTCATCAATCCGGCAACGCGATCGCCGCCAAAGATCCGTAGTAAGTTATCTTGCAAGCTTAAGAAAAAGCGAGTAGAACCAGGGTCTCCCTGACGTCCGGCCCGGCCTCGCAGCTGGTTGTCGATCCGCCGCGATTCGTGACGCTCGGTACCAATCACATGCAGCCCGCCCAAAGACACAACTTCTTCGTGTTCGCGGGCCGTAAACACCTCGTACTCCCGCCAGATAGCATTGTAGGCATCCCGCAATTTTTGGATGGCTGGGTTGTCTGTCGGGGCTTTCTCAGAGGCGACTGCCACCAAATCCTCTGCTGCGAGTTCCGGCAGACTACGAGGGCCATGCTGTTTGACCGCAAATTCTACTGCTAACTTCAACAGTTGCTCAGCTTCTGGTGAGAGCTCTGTCGGGAAAATCTTAGGCGACGCCTTCCAGGTTTTACGGGAGATTCCGGAGGGAGAAGGATTAACACCAAAACCTTGACCGCCACCTCGCGACTCAGAGATAGCTGCATGAGCCATTGCCATCGGGTCATCGTCCTCCGGCCGCACCAACTGAGGCATGAAGTACTCACGTACCTTCAACCGCGCCATATAATCGGCGTTACCGCCCAGGATAATGTCTGTCCCCCGGCCCGCCATGTTGGTGGCGATGGTCAGGGCTCCCTTGCGCCCAGCTTGGGCAACAATTTCTGACTCCCGCTCTACGTTCTCTGGTTTAGCATTCAGCAAGTTATGGGGAATGTTGCGCTCCAATAATAATTGGGAAAGCAGCTCCGACTTTTCCACACTAGTTGTCCCTACTAGGACAGGCCGCCCTAGCTCGTGCATTTCGGCACACTCTTCTGCCACCGCTTTCCACTTTGCGTCTTCCGACTTGTAAACCACATCCGGGATGTTGGTACGACTGAGAGGACGGTTGGTTGGAACGAGCGTTACTTCCAGTTTGTAAATCTTCTCAAATTCGGCCTCCTCAGTTTTAGCTGTACCTGTCATCCCGGCCAGCTTAGGATACAACAAGAAGAGGTTTTGATAAGTAATGGTTGCTAAGGTTTGGGTTTCATTTTGAATTTCCACATGCTCTTTTGCTTCAATCGCCTGATGTAACCCATCACTCCAGCGACGACCGGGCATCACCCGGCCTGTAAATTCATCCACAATCACAATTTCGTTGTGGCGAACGATGTAGTTCACATCCTTGATAAATAGCTCTTTAGCCTTAATGGCATTGAACATGTAGTGGGCCCAGGGGTCTTGCGGGTCAAACAGATCATCTACCCCCAGCATATTTTCTGCTGCAATAAATCCTTCATCACTGAGGATGACGTTTCTGGCCTTTTCATCTACCTCGTAATGCTCATCTGGCTTTAAGGCGACAGCAATTTCGGCAGCTTGCAGGTACTTTTCTGTCGGTCTCTCTACTTGTCCGGAGATGATTAGCGGTGTCCGCGCTTCATCAATCAGTACTGAGTCTACTTCGTCAATGATGCAGTAGTTGAATGGACGCTGTACCACATCGGCGATCGAAGTTGCCATGTTGTCGCGCAGGTAGTCAAACCCCAATTCACTGTTGGTGCCGTAGGTGATGTCACAAGCGTAGTTCGTTTGCCGCTCGCTTGGCCCCATGGTTTGCTGAATCAAGCCCACACTCAACCCTAAAAAGCGGTGGACTTGGCCCATCCACTCCGCGTCACGCCGGGCTAGGTAATCGTTCACCGTCACGATATGGACGCCCTTGCCGGTGAGCGCATTCAAGTAGGCAGGTAACGTAGAGACTAGGGTTTTGCCTTCCCCCGTTTTCATCTCCGCAATTTGTCCATCGTGCAGGATCATGCCACCCAGGAGTTGCACATCGAAGTGGCGCATCCCTAGAACTCTACTGGCTACTTCCCGCACAACCGCAAAAGCTTCTGGCAGTAGGGCGTCAAGTGACTCCCCTTTTTCCAGGCGCTGCTTAAACTCTGCCGTTTTAGCCTGTAATTGCTGGTCGGAGAGAGTTTTAATCTCGGCTTCCAACAGGTTAATTTCGACGATATCAGGCTGGTACTTTTTCAGCTTGCGCTTATTCGGATCACCCAGCAGAGTTTTAAGCATAGTTAAGTAAAGAAAGCAATTCGGTTGGTGAGGATAAAGTGTCGTCCAGCCAGAGCTTGAAACCTCAAGACAGGCAAACTAGGCCCAGACCTTGACAACGGACTCAATCTAATCTAATCCTATCATTCTGGGTTTATTCGATTGCGAAATAGTGGGGTGAGGTGCGATCTAAAACGCCCAACGGAGGAATGGCTGCCTGCCTCAAGCCCCTGTCCACATGGACGCTGATTACTAGTCGATCGTTAAAGCTACTCCATTACCAAAGAGGCCTTCAGAGTACGACAGAACTCGGCGATCGCGCTCAATCCCTGAGCGGGTGTTCCCTCCGCCAAGCGTTTAACAAACGCACTACCAACAATCACGGCGTCTGCTCCCCAATTCATGACTTGCCGCGCCTGCTGTGGTTGGGAGATGCCAAAACCAACCCCAATCGGTTTATCGGTTGTCTGCCGCAACGCTGATAGCAAGTATTGCACCCGGTCTTCCACCTGCGATCGCATCCCGGTCACGCCTGTGGTACTCACCAGGTAAATGAAGCCTTGAGACTGCTGAGCGATCGCCTTAATTCTCTCCTCCGAACTGGTTGGCGCCACGAGCAAGGTAACCTCAATCCCCACTTCTGATGCCAGTTGCAGTAAGTTCGATGCCTCCTCTAAGGGCAGATCAGGAACGACCAAACCCTGAATGCCCACCTGGGAAATTTGTTGTAGGAAAGGTTTGATCCCCCGGTTGAGAATCGGGTTGTAGTAGGTAAATAAAATTAGGGGGGAATGGAGTTGTGGCCTGACGGCCTCCACCATTTCTAGAACCTGATCTAGACGTGTCCCTTGCTGGAGGGCTCGCGTCGCTGCCGCTTGAATTACCGGGCCATCTGCTAATGGGTCAGAGTAAGGCACACCGAGTTCAATGAAATCAGCCCCACTGCGATCGAGGACTTTTAGCGCTTCAGCAGTTGTATCTAAATCTGGATCTCCGGCCGTGATGAAGGGAATCAGAGCGCATTTGCCCCGGCTGCGTAAGGATTCAAAGCGTTGCGAAACAAAAGTCATACCAAACCAAAAGTGATTGAGGCCAGCAGTTGCATTTCTGTTTAAGGTTTATCCAGTACCTTTGTTCGCTCCTGCTCAAGGTCTGCCTGGAGTTTAGCCAGCTCTTCTGGACTTAGAGCTTCCAGGCGTTTCTGCAATACTGCTTGAGCATAATCTTTAAGTTGTTGGTTATAGGTCATCTGCTGAGTCACAGCCCGAAAAGCATAGCTCAGCAACCAACCGATCAAGATGACCATGAAAGCAACTTGACTCCAGATGCCCGCAGCTTGACTGTCTAACCCTGCACCTCGCAAAACCAGGTAGACAAGGCCGCCAGCCAGGAAAAATCCTAGGCCAATCCCTAAAATATCAATGCGTCGCATCTCGTACTATCAACCTAACTAGGTTTCCAATTGACGCCGCTTAGGACGAAAATTGAGGAAAGGACTCAAGAGCAGCAGACCGGGAAAGAAGAAGAAAACAAAAAAGTACAGGAAAAGCCGTTCTATGGAACCAGCAATATACCAGCGGTTTTGGAGATAGAAGTATAAGGCAAGCGGAACCACAACCAGGTAGGTTCCACCCAAAACTAGATACAGTAGCGCAATAACCATAAAGGAGCTATCCAGCATTTAGCCTTACCATCTTAACTGTTTGTTGCACTCTGTCGGGCTTCTAGTACGTGCAACAGCAGAGTACCAGTTCAGAAAACTTACAGGCCAATGAAGTATTAATCACAAATTTCGATAAACAAGCTATTGGCACGTTGCGTTAAACCCCCAGTTAATGGTGCAATAGTAAGAACACATGGGGACGTGGCGGAATGGTAGACGCTGCGGACTTAGACAACTGAGCCTTGACAAGAGGAATCTGTCAAGTGACCGCTCTCAAACTCAGGGAAACCTAAATCTGATCTCAGACAAGGCAATCCTGAGCCAAGCCGGGCAAAAAGTTAAGAGTTCTGAGTGTTGGATGTTGAGTTGAGACCATAACTCATCATTTAAAACTCAATCCTCAAAACTACTCGGAAGGTGCAGAGACTCGACGGGAGCTACCCTAACGTCAAAACGTGGGTAAAGGGAGAGTCCAATTCTCAAAACTTCTAAGTCAGAGTTTAGAGGTAGTTACGAAAGTAGCAGGAGAATGAAAATCCGTTGACTGATGAAGTCGTGAGGGTTCAAGTCCCTCCGTCCCCACTTCTGCCTGTTCTGCGTTCATAAAGCCAAGCTAGGCCAGCGCCTAGGGCCTCGGCTAAAGTATTAACTAGCCGATAGAGAGCTACAGCGCTCAAGATTAGTCCTGGAGAAAGCGTCCTGCCAGTTTCTGAGTCACTGATTTGTTCTAAGAGTGTGATCACAGTCACTTCAAAAATGCCTACTCCCCCTGGAATGCCAGGCGTAATAAAGCCGAGCAACCAGCCTAAGCTAAAGGCTCCAATGAGCGGTGGTATCATTCCAAACGCCGTAGGAGTCAAGGTGGCCACAGTCAGGACAAAACCAGCCCCACGGAGGGCTAAAAATCCCAATTCCCCAAACAAAGGCCAGATCGGATAGCGTTTGATCTTAAAAGTTGTTGCCTTGGCAGTGGTTGGATTACGCTTCAAACGGCGCAAAGACTGAACTACCCAATTTAAAACCTGGGGATGCACGGCAATGAGCACTGCAGCCAGACATAGAAGCTGCACGGTCCATCCTTTCCAAACACTAGTCAATAAAGCCGTAGTCAACCCTGCTGCTGCGAGGAGTAGCGATTCTAGAAGTAGACTTACGGTTGCAGCAGCCAGCGTTACGCCTGTAGCTGTAGCAGCCAGAACCCGCCCGTAAAAATGCAACAGGTTACTGGGAAGATATTTGGCAATGTTTGTTTTTAAGTAAACTTGTATAGCCCAGATGCTACTGACCGGTTGTTCTAACTCCCGCAGAATCAAGCCCCAAACCCAGCCAATCCAAATGTGGGCCAGTAAGGTGATGCCAAAAGCGATCGCTAGGTAAGCCCAACCCTGCCCCCTAATCCGAATCGCCACCACTTCTTGGGCGTGTTCCTGAAGTGTCTTCCCCAAAAATACGAGGATTGCCACCAGGATGACGATCCGAAGATAGGGTTTCCAACGAGACAGGTGCTGCATCAGCAAAATCCTGAACTTAGCATGGAATTTAAGTTAAATTGGCAGAATAGGATGAGTAGTACTCAACTCATTCTGAACACTTTGCAGCTTCCCCTTGAGGATCAGCGCCAATGTGCATTTGTGTTAACTGCCATTACGTCGACCGTTGCACGACCTACCACGCCGTTGAAGCCCAACACCAACAGCCTCACTTAACTGAAACACCTGAATTTGAAGCAACAGAGCCAGCCATTAATGTCAATATTCGTTCTACCCAGGATGAAATTCAGATGGAGTGGGATGTTGTCGGCTGTCAGAGCTTCAGGCAAGAAGTAGGTAAGTGGGCAAGGTTACGGCCTGGAGAACTTGTTCCTACTTAAGCTAATTACTCTTAACAACGTTGGAGGTTACTGAAGCATCGGGAATCCATCATTTGCTCTAGGCCTGCACACTGTGAGCCCGCAGCTTGGCTTGGGCCTTACTAATTTTGCAGATGTATCCCGTTATCAAGCCTGGGAATTAGGCCGGGATCTAGCAACTCACTTGCACTGCCACCTTGCTAAATTTCTACTGCCGCAAACTTGGGCTGATCTTTCTTTTATTGCGGTTGCCAAAGGACCAGGGAGTTTTACCGGTACCCGAATCGGGGTTGTTACGGCCCGGACACTTGCCCAGCAATTTGAACTACCCCTTTTTGCCATCTCTACTTTGGCGATCTTGGCTTGGTCTCAGGTGCTAGCGGGAGTAACCAGGGAAACCGTTATTGCTGTGGAAATACCCGGACGCTCAGGTGAGGTCTTTGCTGGAATTTACCAAGCTTCCCAGACAGGGTTAGTTGCGCTTTTTCCAGATACTGTTTTATCTGTTCAGGAATGGCAACAAGTCCTCAAAGGTTGGTCAATGGACTATCACCGGGTGCAGGATAGTAATAGCTTCAGTGCTGACGCTGCCTGTCGGGCACTATTAGATTTAGCCTATCAGAGCTGGCTGCAGGGCAATCGCCCTGATTGGTCCGACGCCTTACCGTTCTACAATTAATCTGACAAAGATCTGGAAGATTCACTTACGCAATAGCGTCAGCTTGGGGGCGAGCAAAGATCATTCGGCCAGCGGAGGTTTGCAGTGCACTGGTGACAACCACAGAAAGTTCATCCCCGATACTGTCACGAGCTTCTTCGACCACTACCATCGTGCCATCTTCCAAGTAGCCCACCCCTTGAGTTGGTTCTTTACCTTCCCGCAAGATTTTTAACTCCATACTGTCACCCGGCAGGTAGACCGGACGCAGTGCCTGGGCCAAGCTATTTACGTTCAAAACTTCTACATCTTGCAAGCTGGCAACTTTATTTAAGTTGTAGTCTGTTGTCATCAAGGTGCCATTAATCTCTTGCGCTAGACGCACTAACTTGGCATCAACTGTTGAGATATCTTCATAGTCGCCTGGGCAAATTACAACCCGATCAGCGTAAGTTTCTTTGAGGCGATTTAAGATATCTAGCCCCCGCCGTCCCCGCATCCGCTTTTGATCTTTGGCAGCGTCGGCAATCGTCTGCAACTCTTGCAACACAAATTGAGGTACTAAAATTTGACCTTCAATAAACCCAGTTCTTAAGAGGGCTTCTATCCGACCATCAATAATGCAACTTGTATCTAGAACTTTTCCAGAGGCAGGCTTTAATGTCCCTTCTGCGACCAACATCGTTTCGATACTGTGGGGATTGATCAACCGTAGCAAGGCCCGTCCATGGGTGTCAGCCAAGTTAACGCCAGAATAGGCGAATATGATACTGCCCAGAATCGCAGTTAAAGGTTTGATAAAACCTAATTCACGCGGAATTGGAAGTAGAAAGATAGGTGCTAGGAGCAAATTAGCGACAAGTAAGCCTAAGACCAATCCAATAGAGCGACTGAGAACTAAGTCGGCCGGCATTTTGCGAATCCGTAACTCTAACCGACGATAAGCAGTCTGAGCCGCTACACCAATCGGGATAGCAACCAAACCGCCAAAGCAAGTTGTTACCCATCGCAACCCATCAATGTTATCAACACTATTGAGGGCACTAGCAGGCAGTAACTCCACACCGTGAAAGCCTATGCTTGCACCCGCAATCATAAATAAGCAAACTATAATGGCATCAAGCATAATTCCAGCCTGCTACGGTAGTCCTGTTCCTTTCAGATATAAAGCCGTTAAAGCTAGTCTAGGCATCTGAACAGAATTCTTCATTTATTTTAGACCGCTCACACTTCTTAATAGTTTAGGATCGCATCACTATTAAGCTTAGAGTTGTTTGAGCTTATCGCTCTCTTTTGGGGTGGTATAGAGTTGCATCACATCTTCAATTCCTAGCCGCGATCGCGCCCCCAACGTCAGGGCTGAAGTATGTCCTCGACTTAAATGTTCAGCAGCAGCACAGCCAATCATGGCTGCATTATCTGTGCATAGGGCTAGGGGGGGAAATAGGACTTGGATATTCTGCTTGGCAGCCGCTAGTTTCAACTGATCCCGTAGAGCTCGATTAGCAGCTACGCCACCCCCAACCACAATTGTGCTGAATCCATAATCTAAGGCACAGGCAATCGTGCGCCGAGTCAGGGAACGGGCCACAGTCCCCTGAAAACTCGCTGCTAGATCTGCTACCGGAAGCACAGAAGAATCTTGCTGCAGCTTTTGCACCAGTCGCAGCATTGCTGTCTTCAACCCACTGAAACTTGAGTCATAAGGATGACTACCACCACCCGGAAGCGAGATATTACCCTCAGGGAGGCTGAATGCCTGGGCATTACCTTGAGCTGCTAGACGATCAATTGCTGGGCCGCCTGGGTAACTAAGGTTCAACAGTCGGGCAACTTTATCAAACGCTTCCCCAGCTGCATCATCCCGTGTTTGCCCTAGGATTTCGTAGTTTCCACAATCTCTGACGGCAATTAAACTCGTATGCCCACCAGAAACCAGTAAGCACAAAAAGGGTGGCTCCAAATTTGGCTCAGCTAGATAACTGGCATAAATATGGCCCTCCAGGTGATGAACCCCAACCAGAGGTTTTTGGTGTGCTAATGCCAGAGTTTTAGCAGCAGTTAAGCCAACCAGAAGCGCTCCGATTAGCCCAGGTGCACAGGTTGTGGCAATGCCATCTATGGCAGACCAATCTAGACCTGATACTTCTAAAGCCTGTGCGATCGCCTGATTGATCGTTGCAACATGCTGGCGCGAAGCAACTTCCGGCACAACACCACCATATTCCTGATGGACATCAACCTGAGAGGCAACGATACTACTACAAACTTGACGATCTTGCACAACTGCAACCGCCGTTTCATCACAACTCGTTTCAATTGCTAAAACAGTTACCATTACCTGATACTTTTGTTTTAAGGGTTGTACTAAGAAGCTTTTATTTTGCCAGGATTACGAGATATGATGGCTTCCAAGTTTAACTCGTTAGTTTGTTCAAAAAGTTTAAATCTTTTTGTAAACAAATGCTTTACATTTCGCAACAAAGGGAAACGACTATATGCGACGATTGCTGGCTTTAATTCTAGTTATTAGTCTCTGGTTTGGTGTATCACCTTCTGCCTCTGCTGATGTATCTCGCTTAGTTCCTTGTGGTGACGTTCCTGCTTTCAACCAACGTTTAGATACTCAGATTCAAGGACTCGAGGGCCGTCTACAAAAGTATTCTGCTGATAGCGCTCCAGCAGGAATGCTGAAGAAGGATATCAGGAAGGCAGAAGCTCGATTTGAGCACTATTCTGGTTTCCTCTGTGGCCCAGACGGTTTACCTCGCTTGATTGTGGATGGTCGGCTAGGACATTTAGGTGAGTTTACACTCCCCGGCCTACTATTTCTATACATTACTGGCTGGATTGGCTATGGTGGCCGTAGCTACCTCAGGAAGGTTAAAGAAAGCAAGGAACCTGAGCTGATGGAAATTCAGCCTGATGTTCCTCTCCTCCTGTCGTGCTTTGCTTCCGGTCTGCTTTGGCCTCTAGGTGCTGTTAAAGAAATCCTCAGTGGAGACTTGATCAACCAGGAGGGAGAAATCCCAGTTGGCCCACGCTGATCCCTGGGTGATGCTGGAATATTTTAGTAACGCTCACGCTCAACTTGTACTTCCATTCAGGAGGCCTCTATGCAATCGGAATTCTTCGCAAAATATCTATCTAATGTTCCTGTACTAGCAGTTGTTGCATCTAGTTTATTATTGACCGCCTTCATCTTAATTAACTGGGCCTTTCCAGACATTCTTTCTTTTACCCAATAGTTTGCAACCTCCCACTTTAGGTAGAGATATATCGCTTTAAAGCTATTACAAATTGAGCTTGATTGAGTACAGGCTTAATTAGCTGTAGCAAAGCTCATGGCTTTTGAAACCCGTGATTATTACGTTAATAATCACGGGTTTACTATTGGAAGCAGTTCGATAAATTTATAAATAATTAACTTTTTTAAAGGTCGATTTTTATTTCGTGGTTAGAGTAGACTTCTCACTTAAAATGGTTGCACGATCATAGTTTAAAAAAAGAGAGATACACCAGTGATAGCTACTCCTAGAGATGTTACCCGCCCTGCTGGCGACCCACAGGTCGCTGATCTGGCAACCCCGGTAAATCAATCAGGGTTAGTCAAGGCTTACCTGAATTCTTTGCCTGCCTACCGACAAGGCCTTAGTCCTGCCACTAGGGGGTTGGTAATCGGTCTATTTCATGGCTACTGGCTGATTGGTCCTTTTGCAAAGTTGGGTCCCCTGCGGGACACGGACATCGCCAACTTGGCAGGTTTGTTCTCCACGATTGGTCTTGTGATTATTGCAACCCTGAGTGTGCTGGTTTATGCTGCCAGTAACCCGCCTAAAGCGACGGAGACAAACACGACTCCAAGGCCCCCGCAAGAACTTGAAAGCCCAGCAGAGCCTAGAGCTTGGGGTAACTGGGCAATTGGTTTCTTAATTGGTGGAGTTGCGGGCGCAGTCCTTGCCTACTTAGTACTCTTTTTCGTAGGCTAATCTTATTTGCCTACTTGACCCAGAACGGTATCAAGCCTGATTGTGTACGTAAGCTTAAGTCTTCATTTAACTAAAAAAAGAGAGATACACCAGTGACAGTTACTCCTAGAGATGTTACCCGTCCTGCTGGCGACCCACAGGTTGCTGATCTGGCAACCCCGGTAAATCAATCAGGGTTAGTCAAGGCTTACCTGAGTATTCTGCCTGCCTACCGGAAAGGACTAAGCCCAACCCGCAGGGGATTGGAAATTGGTCTATTTCATGGGTTTTGGCTAATCAACCCCTTTGCAAAGTTGGGTCCCCTGCGGGACACGGACATTGCCAACTTGGCAGGTTTGTTCTCCACGATCGGTCTTGTAACTATTTCCTCTCTTGCCATACTGCTTTATGGGGCTAGTAACCCCCCCCAGCCCACAAGAACACTCACAACTCCTGAACCACCCAGTGAAGTCGTGAATAATCCACCAGCAGGCTGGGGTGGTTGGGCAATTGGGTTCTTGATCGGCGGAGTGGCTGGTGCAGTTCTGGGTTACTTTGTGGTTTCTAATGTGGAAGTTATTCAGGGTCTGATTGGCCTGCGACAGTAAGTCTTCAAACTTGTAGTATCACCGGTTGCGAGGGCTTACAAACAATTTGAGCTCGCACATTATTGGGACGTACACAAGTGATTAGTACTCCTAGGAGTTTTACTAAAGCTGCTAGTGATCTATAGGTTGCTGGCTTGGCAAGCTAATCAATGATTCTGGTCTAGTCAATGCACTGCTTAGTAACTTGCCTATTTGTCGTCGTGGTTTATCTCCGCTGCGAAGAGGGCTTCAAGTTGCTATGGCCTATGGCTACTGGCTGATTGGTCTTTTTACCACACTAGGTCCGTTCCGGAATAACGATCTAGCCAACAGTAGCAAGTAAACCAGCTAGGTTGGCTAGATCGTTATTATTGCCCTTTGCCTATCTCTCTACGGTGCCAGTAGCTATCTAAGTCCTCCAGAAACGCTCAGACATTTAGAAGGCTGAAATAGTTTTGATAGCGGTTTCTTGATTGGGGGGTTGGTGGTAAAACCTTTGGCTACTTCTTGCTAGGAAATCTTGATTTTCTGGAAGGGATAGCTGGCAAAATATGCAATAGCTAGTGTCAGGGCTTCCATTAAGACACTTGCTTAGAGGAAGAGGAATTGACACTTGTTAACGCTTCGGCAAACAGAAATCCAGCAAGCTGTTGTTAGTACCCATCAGATGCGTGAAATTGAAAATCGCATCTTTGCAGCGGGTATGCCGGTGGCAGCGCTGATGGAAAAAGTTGGGGGTCTAGTTGCTCATCGCATCCAGACCCTTTATTCTTGCGTTGATTTTCGTCAAGTTGGGATTCTAGTTGGTCCAGGGCACAATGGCGGTGACGCTTTAGTGGTAGCCCGTGAATTACATTTTCAGGGTTACAATGTCGCGATCTACTGCCCGCTGACTAAACTGAAGGAACTTACGGCTCAACATGCTCAGTATGCTAAAAATCTGGGCATTCCTTTTATTGAGCTTCGGGAGTTAAAGCACTGTAACCTGCTGATTGACGGGCTCTTTGGTTTTGGGTTGACGCGATCGCTAGAGCCACCGCTTAGTGATACAGTCAACGCGATTAATCAATGGTCCCAGCCAGTAGTGAGTATTGACGTTCCTTCTGGGTTGCACACCGACACAGGAGAGGTTTTAGGAGTTGCGATTCGAGCTGAGCGCACTTTTTGCTTGGGTTTGTGGAAGCTAGGGCTGTTACAGGAGCAAGCCTTAGAATACGTGGGAATGGCTGAGCTGATTGGCCTGAATCTACCCCTAACTGATGTAACCGCAGTTTTAGGAAATCAACCAGGGATCCAGTGCGTCACTAAGAGCATGGTGATCGCCCATCTTCCCCTGCCTCGCCAATCCGTAACCCACAAGTACAAAGTTGGGCATCTCCTGCTTGTTTGTGGTTCGCACCGCTACGCTGGCGGTGCAATCTTAACCGGGCTGGGGGCCCGGGCCAGCGGGGCGGGGATGCTATCGATCGCAGTTCCAGAATCTTTAAAGCCAACACTAACCGCCCAGTTACCGGATGCCTTGATTCTTGGCTGCCCGGAAATAAATGGGGCAATCGCCAGGCTACCGGATGGCACTGAGCTGAGTAACTTTGATGCGATCGCCTGCGGTCCTGGATTGACCATGGATGCCACCGCCGTTGTCAAGCAAGTTCTTAAAAGCGAGTGCCCGTTAGTACTGGATGCCGACGGCTTGAATATTCTGGCCCAGTTAGGTCCAGTGACCGCATTATCGCAACGTCAAGCTACTACCGTTCTTACCCCACACTTGGGTGAATTCAAGCGGCTTTTCCGTGACCTAGCTGAGCCAATGAACCGGGTAATGGCCGTTCGGGCGGCGGCTGAGCAAACTGGAGCCGTGGTATTGCTTAAAGGAGCTAGAACAGCGATCGCTGAGCCGCAGGGTTCTGCTTGGATCAACCCCGAAAGTACACCAGCCCTAGCGCGTGGTGGCAGTGGAGATGTGCTTACAGGTTTATTAGGGGGAGTTTTAGCTCAGACAGCTTCTCAACATCCAGGAGGGGAATTCGCCGCAGTAAGTGCTGCCTGGTGGCATGCTCAGGCTGGCATCAGAGCAGCACAGGAGCGAACTGAACTAGGGGTAGATGCGTTTACCTTGACCCAATTTTTAGGACCAACCCTAAAAGCAGCTCTCCAATCTACTTCCTAGATGCGCCATAGCAGCTAACTTTCTCTAGTTGCTTCTATCTGTAGCGAGAAGGAATAGCAGTCCGATTTGTTTTACTTTGACTAAAGATGATTCCCTATCGATCATGCTATTTCGTGAAGATTCAGAGGGACCAATTGGTATCACTCAGCCGACTCATGCCTGGGTTGCTGGTCAGCTAGCACGGGCTTGGGGCAACGAACAGTTTGGTGCTTTCGCCCCCTGGGAGCCAGTTTGTCTGGGTGCAGAACAACACGATATTGGTTGGCTGACTTGGGAAAAGCTACCGACATTAAACCCGCAGACTGGTCGGCCTCATAGCTTTATGGAAGTCCCAACTGCCGTTCACGTAGACCTGTGGTCTGGTGCAAAACAGCTAGCACTTCCCTTTGGTAGATATGTTGCGCTTTTAGTCTCGCTGCATGGGACGGGGCTCTACGAGCGGTATCGGGGTTGGCAGAACTCTGCGGAGGGCGCTCGGCTTGTGGAGGGGTTTCTTGAGCGTGAATATGCATTCCAAAGCATCCTAACGGCTAGCCTGATTGACGATCCTTATTATGCTCCCTACGCAACAGCAGAAGCGATCGCGGATAATCAACGGTTAATCGCGCTCTGGGATCTACTTTCCCTAAAACTGTGTGGCGGATTGCAGGAGGAACACCAAGTTGATAATGTTCCGACCATTAGTAACACAACAACGTTGACCTTAACACCTGTAGCCGAGACCACTACCCAGGTAAGAGTTATTCCCTGGCCGTTCCAGCAACCACGTGTAACGCTAACCTACGAAGGGCGCCGCCTCCGGCAAAACTTCACTGACGAAGCCGAGATGCGATCAGAGCTAGAGCGTGCCCCTTGGGTCACGATGACAACAACGCTTAAGCCAGCTTGATCTTAAGGGCTTAAGTAGGAAACAGAGCCTAATTTAGAAAGCAACACTTCTTCACAGTGCACCCTCATTTCCTTGTTTCTTGGGTTTGCCCGTCGATAATAGCGCTCCAATCATCATTGTTAAGGGCAGTCTCAATTTGCTGCCGCTTGGCATCACTAGTCTTTGATGCTTCTAACTCATGAGTCAGGTTTGTATCAGCCATCGCCTTGCGCAGTTTGAGCTTTTTCTCCTCGTAGGCGTTGCGTTCGGCTACTGACATGGTTGCCTGTGCTGCTTCACCCACCGTAGTCCAGAGCTCGCTGGCCTCAGCATTACCTGCTGGAGTGTGATCAAGTTCTGAAAGCCATACATCGCGTAGGGTTTCCATTGCTTGGCGCTGGGGGTAGTTGAAGGTCTGAACCCGGACATACGCACATACTTCAGGACCTAGGGTTGCCACATGGCCACTGAGGGAACGTAACACGTTGCGGGAATAGCCAATGTATTGGGTAGCTCGCTCGGTGTCCAAGACCTCGTACACACCTGCCACCTTTGCATTCGTGGAGCTTTCACACCACGTTCGAAACGGCAGCACTTGCGTACCATCGCTTGCCTGTTCAGGTGGATTTGCTGTCACAGCATGTTCATCTTCAGAGCTGTACAAAAAGTCATGCAGCCCTTGGTGGGCTTCAGGTACATTTTGATGCTCAATTGACTTGTCTTTGGGGGTGGCCATCTGACTAGTCCCTGTGATTATTGCGCCTCCTTATATTAAACCTCACAGGGATCTCGGTTGGAAACTACTAGCCTTTATATAAGCCTTCCCGCTTTAGCCGGCAGTCAGTGGCCCGCTCCTTTTTTGCAAACCCACAGCTGGTAGTGGTATAGACAAGTTGATAGGCTGCTAGGGGTGTGGTGTGATGGAGATCATGTTGCAACGGGAGCATGCTGATGATTTTGGAACCCATCCATTGCCCCACCTGGTCTAGTATTGATGTCGTCAAAAATGGGTAAAAGCCCTGCTGGCAAACAACGCTATCTAGGCCGAAACTCAGGATCTACCCCTCGTAGCTTTATCTTAAGTTACTCAAGCTCGCGGTTGTTTACCCGAGAGTAAACGGCAGATTATTGACATGGCTCTCCATGGTAGTGGTATCCGGACACAGCATAGGTGCTTAAGATTAGCCCCACAACCGTCATCGAAACTTTAAAAATAAGATCGTGACTTGGAACAGCTCAATCATCCTTTCCTACATCAACTTTGTCCAAGCGCAATTGATATGGTGCCATACCTCGACGAAGCTGAGCTAGACGAGAGGTGGAGTTTTGTAGGTTTCAAAAAGCAGCGCTGGCTGTATTGATACCAACTTGCGGCCCGATAGATAATCTTCAATAATGGGGCATCAACCTTAACAGAGGAACATTATGAGCCGAGTGAGTCGAGCGCTGCCTCACCTGTCAGCAGAAGCACTCAAGCAGAAATTTAGAACAGCCAAGAACTTCTGGCAACAGCAAAAATGGCTCGTGATTTATAACGCTCTGGTTGACCCTCGGCCTGCTGATCAGATTGCTAAACATACCGGAGTCTCAGTTTCTACGGTTCATCAAGTGCTTTCTGAGTACAACCGCTACGCTGAGGTGGCAATTGAGACTCCAGGTCGAGGGGGACGCCGTAGCAGTTACCTGAGTGTGGCCGCAGAACATGAGTTTCTGCGCCCTTTTATTGCCCAAGCGAAGCAGGGAAACATCAGCACCACTGCCATCATCCAGTCTGCCTTTGAGCAACAAGTGGGAACAAGCGTGGCTGCCTCAACAATTTATCGACTGTTGGAGAGACACCAGTGGCGTAAACTGGTTCCCCGTCCACACCATCCTAAAGCTGACTTGGAAGCGCAAGCCGCCTTTAAGCAAACTTCCCACAGCAAGTTGAACAACTCTTAGAAACTAGAAGCAACAATGACCATAGAGAAGTCCTGCTACTGGCTGCTGATGAAGCAAGATTTGGACGCATCGGACAGGTAATGAAAGCTTGGTGCCCCTCTGGAGTACGACCACTAGTTGCTAAGCAGCGGGTCAGAGAGTACATCTATGCTTATGCCGCAGTCGCACCTGAACTTGGCCAAATGACTGCCCTGGTGCTGCCTTATGCCAACACTCCAATAAGGAAGCTCGCCGGAGGAGGATTCCCCCGGCAGACTTCCGCGATGAACCTATTCCTGCAACAAGTCTCGGTGGAGTTTGCCAACTACTTCATCGTGATGCAAGTGGATGGGGCAGCTTGGCACCGCTCACAAGAGCTGGTTATCCCTGAAAACATCCGCCTGCTTTTTCAACCGGCTCACTCTCCTGAAGTTAATCCCGTCGAGCATGTATGGGAGGAGATCTGAGAAAAGCACTTCTACAACCGGATGTTTGACTCAATGGATGCGGTGATGGACACCTTATGTGAAGGTCTCCAGGACTTAATGAGGGTTCCTCAAGGACTGAGGTCAATGACCTATTTTCCCCATTTACACCTTACTGGTTAGTACGCGAATTGGTATGATAGGAGTATCCAAGGGAGAGGTGCTAGTCCAACGGAACTTCATGGCTCACCTATTGGGCGTGGCTGCCTGAGCTGGGTGATGACTCAGGAGCCTTTGTGCCTTCTCCACTTTTTGCACAAAA
>CADCWO010000116.1 GCA_902806435.1 uncultured Synechococcales cyanobacterium
CAAGCCAGGGCAATAGAATGCCAGCCTTAAGCCTGTTTGTTAATTGCGATCGCAGAGAACCGCTTGTTTTTTGAGTCACTAGAGGGCGCCCTGAACACCGTAGTACACACACGCGCTTGCCCCAATCAGGTAGACAAACCAAGTTCCAAAAAAGCCAACCGCCCGCCCCAGAGAGGGTCCATAGGTGCTAATCACTCCCCAGGCATAAACCCCTCGTGCCACGGTTAGTGTGCCGCCAAGCAGCCATACCAGCCAAACCGGTGCCTGCATAAACTCTAGGGCGATGATGAACAGCAATGCGATGGGTACATATTCTGTAAAATTCCCGTGGGCCCGCACTTTGCGTTGCAAAATCCCTTGATCGCTTGCCGTGTTAGCGGTCAGCCTCTGACTTGTGCGCTCAACAGTAGATACCCATGCGGTTGGATTACTGAGTGGATCTGGCTGCATTGCAACATCCTGCTTGGATTCGCCATGCCAAACCCTTGCTTTTATCCGTTCCATCACCACAAGGTACGAGAGCCCAAGGGCAACAAGACCGTTCAGCCCAATAAACAGCGTTGATATAGGAATCACATTTGCATTCATCTTGCACCTCAAGATTTTGGTACTGCCAATGGACACGTAGATATTATTCGGTGTGTTTTAAGGCAAGTGTAGTTTAGAAGCAAGTCTCAATTGGCAGGTGCAGCATAAAGCTTGGCCTCGCAAGCCAGCCGAAGCTAAGCAGGAAGCAAATTGCCTGCCCTCTAATTCCTCCTTATGAGGGAGGGATGCGTTGGCAAAATTTGCTATAAGTTAGTTGCATTATTAAGCAATTTTTAACCAAAACTTAATAGAATAGAATCAGCATAAGGAGCTATTAGACTCCGAATCCTACACTCAAGATTTGCAGCATGAAATTGGCGGCCCCTGCGACGACTCCAACTCCGGACTTTGTTCTTCCTGATTGGCTTCAGGAGTGCCTGCTGCAGGAAGATAGTAATGATATCTCGCGGCCTGATCAAGCTTTAATTTGTCAAGCCTTCAACTTTAGTTATAGTTTGCACGAAGGCCAGTACCGGGCTTCTGGTGAGCCGTATATCGCGCATCCGGTAGCTGTTGCCGGTTTGTTGCGAGAGCTTGGTGGTAGTAGCGCTATGATCGCTGCTGGGTTTCTGCACGATGTTGTGGAAGATACCGATGTTTCCGTTGCGGAGATTGAAGAACGGTTTGGTTCAGAAGTATCCCAGCTTGTAGAAGGGGTGACCAAGCTATCCAAGTTTAATTTCTCTAGCAAGACAGAAAGCCAGGCCGAAAACTTCCGCCGGATGTTTTTAGCGATGGCTCAAGACATTCGGGTAATTGTTGTGAAGTTGGCGGATCGGCTGCACAACATGCGAACCTTAGAGCATCTACCAGAGCAAAAGCGCCGTCGAATCGCCCAAGAAACTCGCGACATTTTTGCTCCCCTGGCCAACCGCCTGGGGATTTGGCGTTTTAAATGGGAGCTTGAAGACTTAACATTCAAGTATTTAGAGCCGGAAGCTTACCGCCAGATGCAGGTGTTGGTAGCTGAGAAACGAGCTGATCGCGAAGCTCAAATCAATGATGCAGTGGAGACCTTAAGACAGCGTTTAGGTGAGATAGGCCTAAAACGAGTTGAAATTAGTGGTCGTCCCAAGCACCTCTACAGCATCTATCAAAAGATGGAGCGCCAGCAAAAAGAGTATCACGAGATTTACGATATTGCGGCGATCCGCGTAATTGTCCAGAACAAGGATGAGTGCTACCGGGCGCTAGCTGTGGTGCACGATTACTTCCGTCCGATTCCCGGTCGCTTCAAAGACTATATCGGCCTACCCAAGCCTAACCAGTACCGCTCTTTGCATACCGTTGTAATTGGCGATCGCGGTCGGCCCCTAGAGGTACAGCTGCGCACCCTTGAAATGCATTACGTCGCAGAATACGGCATTGCCGCTCATTGGAAGTATAAAGAAACGGGTAGTTCGAATGGGTTGCAATGGCGGCCTGACGATGAAAAATTCACCTGGTTGCGCCAGTTATTAGATTGGCAGAGCGATTTAAAGGATGCTCAGGAGTATCTAGACAACGTAAAAGACAATCTGTTTGACACAGAGGTTTATGTTTTTACGCCCAAAGGGGATGTTGTGGCCCTCGGGCAAGGCGCTACAGCCATCGATTTTGCCTATCGCATTCATACCGAAGTGGGCAATCACTGCTGCGGAGCGCGGGTAAACGGGCGAATCGTGACACTGAGCACGCCCCTGAGGAATGGGGATATTGTGGAAATTCTGACGCAGAAAAATGCCCATCCTAGCTTGGATTGGCTGAACTTTGTGGTGACGACAACGGCGCGTAACCGGATTCGCCAGTGGTACAAGCGATCGCACCGGGAAGAGAATATCCTGCGAGGCCGAGAAATGCTAGAGCGGGAGTTGGGCAAGAGCGGCTTTGATGCGCTGCTGAAGTCTGCGCCCGCCCAATCAGTAGCGGAACGTTGCAACTACCACAGTGTTGATGATCTACTGGCCGGTTTGGGTCACGGGGAAGTCACTCTTAATCTGGTTGTCAATCGGCTTCGTGAAACCGTGAAGGCGCAACAGCCGGGGGGTGAGAACTCGCTTGAGGCATCCCTTTCCCACGCCCAGATAACGACACGCTCCCTGCCTGCTCGCACTAGCGACTCGCCGATCGCTGGGGTAGAAGGGCTGCTCTATAACCTCGCCGGATGCTGTAACCCAGTCCCTGGTGAGCCGATTATCGGTATGGTTATGCTGGGCGGGCGGGGGATTTCAATTCACCGTCATGGCTGTCACAACGTTGAGAGTATCCCTGGTGATCGTTTGATCCCAGTCCGTTGGAATCCCACGGAAAATCAACAGGGCCGCCCCTACACTTATCCTGTTGGGATTCAGATTGAAGTCATTGACCGAGTCGGGGTACTCAAAGACATTCTGACGCGGCTTACAGACAACAAAATTAACGTCCGCAATGCTCAGGTGAGGACTTACCCGGAACAAACGGCTGTAATTGACCTTTGCATTGACATCCGGGATCACGCCCAACTGCAACAGACCTTTGCCCAGATCAAGAAAATGAGTGATGTGTTGAGATTACGGCGTCTCAACGAACTTGAAGAATAGTTTTCAGTGGGGTGTGGCATGGGGATGTTTCCACGAGTCCAGCGTCTCCTAGTCTGGGGATTAGGGTGCCTGTTTGCGATCGCTAGTTGTCTATTCAGCCCCAGCCTGGTATCCGCCCAACCGCTGCCAGCTCCCCAATTCCAGGTATCTAGTACCACTGGACTAACTTTAACTTCTGCTAGGGACATTTTTCGCACAGCCTACGACCGTCGCTACACCTGGGACGAGCAATTTCCGGGCTACGCCGCTGATGTTTCTTTGCGCTACGGTAAAACCCTGTACCATGGGCTGATTCGGGTTAATCCAGACCTAACTGTTTCAGTCCTCCAGCTCAAAGATGAAGCAGTACGTCAGCTGGTAACCGAGCAACTACAAATGGTAGCGATTCACCACAGGCGAGTGCCATTTGAGGCGCTGCACGGGCAACACACCTTTGAGGTCGTAGACACTGATCAAACGGGTACTGTCGAGATCCAGGAACTGGGGGATCAACTGGATTCTTACTACAAAATCCGGGACCAAAAGATTACCCAAGTCAATCGCCGCATGGGTGATATAGCTGTCACGGTCAACACCCTGGGATTCTTCACACCCCCTGAAGGCTATTTAGTTGCCCATTACGAATCTATCTTTTATAACCCCCAGACTGGGGACGAGCTAGAAAAGCAAGACGTCAGAGACATTTATGACAAAGTAGGCCAGTACTACCTGCTCACCCGTCGCTACATCCGCCGCTCTGAGCCTAGCCAACCTACACCGGGTTTAGGCGCTGATACATTGATCAGTTTTGATGCGATTCAGCTACTGCGACCAAAGGCATAGCTGGCATGCTCCCAAATATAGACGATCGCTGCAACCGTTCTCTGTTTACTTGTCCAGCAGCCTGACCTATTGCATACTGTTCATGCCAAACTAGGGCGACGAGTGACCTCTATACAGCTATGGAGTAGGAGTAGCGTTTCATGGCTAAACCAATTGGCCCAAGGAAGCAGATCAGCAAACGGTTCATCCACTGGTTGCTAGCAGAAGAACGGCACGAGGGCGCAGAACGACAGCGCAAACATTCTTGGTGGCAGGTCATGTGCCTGACGGGTGTTGATTATTTTTCAACCCTTGGCTATCAGCCTGGAATTGCTGCCTTGGCAGCGGGCTCTCTTTCGCCGCTGGCTACCCTAATTCTGGTCTTGCTGACACTCTTTGGAGCCTTACCGATCTATGGGCGTGTTGCTGCCCAAAGTCCGAATGGTGAAGGCTCTATTGCGATGCTGGAGCACTTGCTCCCCTGGTGGCAAGGTAAATTTCTGGTGCTCTGCCTACTCGGTTTTGTGGCAACCGACTTCATTATCACAATTACGCTCTCGGCTGCTGATGCCACGGCCCATATCATTGAAAATCCGCTCCTACCCAATCTGCATGGGCAGGAAGTCACTATCACTCTGGTCCTGGTAACCCTACTGGCTGCCGTTTTCTTGAGAGGCTTTCGAGAAGCAGTTGGAATTGCCATCTTTTTGGTTGGCATCTATCTATTGTTGAACTTGGTGGTGATTAGCGTTGGTCTATCCCAGATCCTGAACCAGCCCTCTGTGATCACCGACTGGCAAACGGCACTTTTTACGAGCCATCAAAACCCTTTCACGATGCTCGGAGTTTCTATCTTGTTATTCCCCAAGCTGGCATTGGGATTATCAGGGTTTGAGACAGGTGTGGTTGTTATGCCCTTGGTGCGGGGCAATAGTAGTGACACCTATGAACAGCCCAGGGGACGCATTCAGAACACGCAGAAGCTCCTCACTGCTGCCGCATTGATCATGAGCTTCTTCTTGATAACTAGCAGCTTGGTAACCACGTTGCTGATCCCGGCAGCGGAATTCCGAACTGGGGGTGACGCCAGTGGACGTGCCCTCGCCTATCTAGCCCATCGGTATCTAGGCAGTGGCTTTGGCACCCTGTATGACCTCAGCACTATCGGCATTCTGTGGTTTGCAGGCGCCTCCGCAATGGCAGGGCTGCTCAACATCGTGCCGCGTTACCTGCCGCGCTACGGTATGGCCCCTAACTGGGCCCGAGCAGTTCGACCTTTGGTGTTAGTCTACACAGCGATCGCCTTTACTGTGACCATTATCTTCAAGGCAAATGTGGAGGCTCAGGGTGGGGCTTACGCCACAGGGGTGCTGGTGTTGATTAGCTCAGCTGCCTTAGCTGTCACCCTATCCGCTCACCGCCGCAGATCACGCGGAACCTTGACGTTTGGCCTGATCACACTGGTGTTTGTGTATACCACGGTGGTAAACATTATCGAAAGACCTGAGGGGATTAGAATCGCCGCATTCTTCATTGGTGCGATCATCCTCACTTCACTGGTTTCAAGGGTGTGGCGTTCGACTGAGCTTCGAGTGGAGCGAATTGATATTGACGAAGCTGCACATCGATTTATTACTGAAGAAAGTCAGGGTGTGATCCGGCTGATTGCCAATCGACTTAATGAGGGTGATCGCCGGGAGTATTTCCTTAAAGAACAAGAGGTGCGTGAGGACAACCATATTCCACCCACTGATCCCATCCTCTTTCTAGAGGTACATGTATCCGATGCTTCCGAATTTGCGGACATCATTCGCGTCAAAGGGGTGGAGGTTGATGGCTACCGGATCTTGCGGGCGGAGAGTGCAGCGGTGCCTAATGCTATTGCCGCCTTACTTCTCTATCTGCGTGACCAGACGGGTAAGATCCCACACGCCTATTTTGGTTGGGTCGAGGGAAACCCAATTCAATACTTGCTGCGTTTTATCTTGTTTGGTGAGGGCGATATTGCTGTGGTCACTCGCGAAGTACTGCGCCAGGCTGAGAAGGACCCTGAGCGGCGTCCGGCTATCCATGTTGGGGGTTAAGGTGTTCAATAGGCAGCAAAGCTCTTTAGGAGCTGTGGGCTCTGCCGTAGCCATGGGTAAGCGACTTAAGACGATCGCGCAAGGGTTCGGTTAAATCTCCTGATTGGTAGCGCCAAGCCCAATTACCTTCTGCCGTGCTAGGGAAGTTCATCCGGGCCTCTGACCCCAAACCTAGTAAATCTTGCACGGGAATAATCGCCTGGTTAGCAATCGAACTCAGTGCCAGACGAACTAGATCCCAGTGGATACCATCGGCACAGATGCAACCCAAGTATTCTGCAACAGCGGCTTGCTCGTGGCTGCTCAGTTGATTGAACCAACCTACTGTGGTGTCGTTGTCGTGAGTACCTGTATAAACAAGGCAATTACGAGAATAATTAAACGGTAAAAAGGGATTCCCTGCTCCTGAACCAAAAGCAAACTGCAAAATCTTCATGCCTGGAAAGGCAAATCGATCCCGCAAAGCTTCAACTTCAGGAGTGATTACACCCAGATCCTCAGCCAGAATCGGCAAGTGTCCTAACTCCTGGGCAATCACCTCAAAAAGTTCTGTCCCTGGAGCCTCAATCCATTGCCCATTAATTGCAGTTGTCTCTCCTTGCTCCACCTGCCAGTAGGCTTGGAACCCTCGGAAGTGGTCAACCCGGATCAAATCTACATAATCAAGCATGGCCTGAAAACGCTGCACCCACCACTGGAAGCGATCGCGTTTCATCTGTTCCCAGTTGTAGATCGGGTTTCCCCAGAGCTGCCCGGTGTCACTGAAGTAGTCCGGCGGTACCCCTGCCATGAAAGCTGGTGCCCCAGTTGTCGGATCAAGTTGAAAATTCTCAGGATGCGCCCAGACATCAGCACTGTCATGAGCAACATAGATCGGAATGTCACCGATAATCAAAATTCCGGCGCTGTTGGCGTATTGTCTTAGGCGCGACCACTGCCGGAAAAACTCAAACTGCATGAATTGGTGCCAAAAGATCTCACCTGCCAGTCGCTGCCAGCACTGGTGTAGCGCTTCCGGCTGGCGGCGGGCTAGTTCCGGCTTCCAGGTATGCCAAGGCTGACCTTGATGCGCCTCCTTCAAAGCCATAAATAGGGCATACTCATCCAACCACTGCGCTTTACTCTGACAGAACGCTTGAAACTCTTGGCGCTGGGCAGGGGAAGCAACAGTGCGAAAGTTCTCGCTTGCCCGTCGCAGTAAAGGCAATTTTACCGACACTACTTGCTCGTAGGCCACCTTGTCCCGAGGGAAGGCAGGGACGCTCGCCAAATCACTATCATTGAGCAGTCCCTGCTCACGGAGAACTTCCAGACTAATCAGCAACGGGTTACCAGCCATGGCTGAGTAACACATATAGGGAGAATTGCCGTAGCCCGTTGGCCCCAAAGGTAGCACTTGCCAAAGTTGCTGGGCACTCTCGCTCAGGAAGTCAACGAAACGATAGGCTTCCGGTCCGAGGTCGCCGATCCCAAACTGGCTAGGCAAGGATGTGGGGTGAAGCAGCAGACCACTAGCTCTAGGAAAAGGCATAAAAAATGGATTAAGGGGACGCAGGCCGGGAGATGAGAGGTTAGGGGAGTCTTGCCCAGCTCCAGCTCAAGATCTGAGGGCAAGCTGTTGCCCTACCGAGCATGTCTTAAGAGAATAACAAAAAACCAGTTCTCAAAGGTGAGTGCTAATCATTTGGCGGATCTTTTCAGCAGTGATAGGAGCGAGTAAGACGCCGTTACGGTAGTGTCCTGTGGCTAGCAGCACGTTACTGTAGTTATCTAATCGCTCCACGATTGGGGCAGGACGATTCTCCGGTCGCGGCCTCAATCCTGACCAAGTCCGTGTTACGGTTGCATCCGCCAAGGCTGGGCAAAAGGCGATCGCTTGCTGCCGCAGGGCTGCCAATCGCTGAGCATCTGGTTGGATCACCCCATCGGGGTAATGATCAGGAAACTCAACCGTCGCTCCTACCCAAAACTCTCGCGAGCTCACAGGCACCAGGTGAACATCTAACCCTGAAATCACGGGCCAGTCAGGGGCGGCCAGGGGTTGCGGGAGTTGCAGGTGTAAAGCTTGACCAAGCACAGGCCGGACGTCAACTGGTTGTTGAAGTTCGGTGCTAAGCAATGTTGAACCCAGTCCAGAAGCTAGTACCAACCAATCCACCGCCAACTCTGTCTGTTGCGTTTGAATGCTCTTAACTTGGCGAGGAGCCGCAGTTGTTTGTCTAAACCCTTGAACTGCTGTCTGGAAGTTAAAAATGACGCCCTGGTCCTGTGCGGCCTTGACTAGTGCTGTGGTGAGCCGCACGGGATCGATCTGTCGATCGGCGGTTGAATGCACCGCACCCACAAGTGGCTGAGCTGTATCTAAAGCTCTAGCATGGCTAAGCGCTGGGTAGTGAGTCCTGAGCTCAGCCAGGTCGATGATTTTTAGGAGAAAGCCTTGAGAAGCGCGTAGTGAGGCGGTTGCTTGCCAACGCATGAGTTCTGCTTGGTCAAAACACAGGTACAAAATTCCCTGACGATTGTATGGAATCTTGTAGCCAGTCCGAGCTTCTAGCTCCGGCACCAACGTCTCATAGCGCTGGAGACTGGCGAGGCGCCTGGACAAAGAGCCTCCCTTTTTTTGGCTCAGGGCAGCCATCAAGACCCCTAGGGCTGCCCCTGTTGCTTCCCATTGATCGGGTGAGCGACGATCCAGCACTGTAATAGCCAAGCCAGGGACTTGAGACAGCTCGTAGGCGATCGCTGCCCCCACAACCCCGCAACCCAGTATCCCAACTCGCACTGCTTGCTGCACTTCAGGTTCTAGGTGAGGCCAGCACTACTCTCTGGTTGAAGCTCTACATCTGGAACAATTTCCACTGGTACCTCGGGTTCCACTTGTGATGTTGAAGATTTATCATCCTCCTCCGAAACCTCAAGGTCAGAAGTATTAACTGCCTCGCGACGGCTTGGTACCTCCGGCAGCTTGGCTGCTGCCTCTGGTTGAACTTGAGCAGCTTCCGGAATCAGTTGAAAAAAGGTATTAACGTCTTCAAGCGCTACCTTGTAGGCTTTACTCACAGCCCTAGCATCTTCCTTCTGAGCCGCCTGATCAATGTCAACTAAGTCATCAACTAAGGCTTTTGTGACTTGACGGGCATTTTTCTGAGCTTGAGGTGGCAGATTACGCGTCAGATAGTTCATATCAAGCAGCATTTGTCCTAAGGGACCATGCACAAACGCTCGCACGTCCTGCCATTCTTGCAGTCGGACATCGTCTATTAACTCGTTTTGCAAGCGATCGCGAGCCTTGGAGATCTCAGGGATGTACTGCTGAATTCTTTCAATTTGAGCCTCCGAGTAGGTCGGGGTCTCGACTCGAAAGCTGGGTCCACTACAGCTAACCAAAAAAACAGTAAATAGCCCTAGCAGCAGGGCAACAATAGACTGATAACGTACCATAACTGCAGTTTTGCACAACAACAAAGATATTACCTTGCTGTTTTTATAAATAAATGAGCCGCTCGGTGGAGCTTGAGGAAAATCTAGATCCAAAATTCGCTTTCTACGGCTTTAAGTTCCAGGGAATCGCTCAATTTGGGCATAGCCGCTAAACAAAAGCTTGTTGCCTTGTGTTTCTAAGCGATTAATCCGCATCATCACCCCATCGAGATCAAACCGGTCAAGGTCAATCATATTGTCTAAGATCTGGACAAAGGCTTGCGTCAAGCTCTGGGAAATTTCTTGTAACTCCGCCGGAACGGCATCCGGTTGAAACTGTGGGTCTTGAAACGAGATCCGGCGACGGCGCTCAACCACCAGCGTCGTGATCACGCTAACTGGTACCGTCCCGTGGTGGGGCAGCTCTGCTTTGGCAAAAATCTGCACCTGGTTATCGGGGAGAAGTTGTAACTCAACATCAGTGAAAGAAACGGGTTCATCCCCGGAAAGCGCACTCAGCTGAGGTGTGGAAATGTTTTCTAGACGTTGCTTCACCAGTTCTGCTGAAAATGCTTGGTTAATTCCTGACTCGGATAGGATGACTTGGGCGATCGCCTGGGTCGGTTGCTTCAACCGGATCTGTCCCTTTAGAACCGCGCCAAAGTTGATAGATACCGCATCTGTTTCAAAGGACATTTCCTCGACTTGAAACTCTTTGCGGATTACCAAGCCGCGACCGTTCATTTTAAAGCTATCAATGCTACCCTGCAAAATCTTGCTAGAGGGTGAACAACGAATAACGACATCTACTGATTCGCTTTGGCTAAACATGTGACGAATTGATTTGCTGGCGGCTGCGTTGAGCAACCGCTCTCCCATATCACTATTTGGCAAGTTGGGTGAACCAGTGAGACTACCGAACATGCAGTCCGTTCCCTTGAAAGGTCCTTCTATTTGTAACAAAAGATGAAGAAATCGGCAATCGACCCCTTAGTTATGATACGAGACCTCTTCCTGAAGCGCCCGTGCAATCTGTGATTATGTTTAACCCTCAGCTTCCTCGAAACCCTAGCTAATTATAGGCTTGATGTGACCTTAGCGCATAAACTTGCTGAGCTGAGCAATAGAATTAGCTAATATCTTGGTTGAACAATTTTGATGGTTTCCCTGGGGTTAGTTGCAACCGGAGCTACATTCAAGTACAACTTTAGTTGTATATTCTTGCTCACTAAACCAATTTCCCTTGCCATCAGGGCTTAAGGTACGCTAGAAACAAGATAAGAAAGCCTTTTCAGCAACCGAAGCTTCTATTAGCTGCTCAAGTGATTTCTCAAAGTAGCACTTCAAACTACTCCATCAAGTATTTAGACAATTCAATCATGGTTGAAAACAGTATGACCCAGCAGGTTACCCACCCGATGGTGAAATTTCAACGTCAGGTGCGATCGCGGGTAGAATCAAATCTGCTTAAACCCACAGATAGGCTGTGGAAAATTGCCTTGCTCTATGGTGATGAGTGGCCGCACTGGAAACAGGAATTAGCAGAATTTGGTTTTACGACTCAGGACACAGTGGGTGACCTGCTGAAAGTGGAGGCCTGGGACGAAGATTAGGGGCTTCCCTCGTCAGGAAAACGAACAACAGGGGGAGAGCACTACAAACAACGAGTGATACCGCCTGTTCTCCCCTGGGCTCAACTTCTAACTATTCTCAATTCGATACCCTAATTCCGCCAAGCGAGTTGGTGACTGCCGCCACTTTGGCCGTACTTTCACAAACAGCTCCAAATAGACCTTACCGTCAATCAACTTTTGAATTTGCTCCCGGGCAGCTGTGCCAATCGCCTTCAGCATACTGCCCCCTTTCCCAATCAAAATTCCTTTTTGGGAGGGCCGCTCAATATAAATAGTGGCGAAAATGCGAGTGATTGTCGGTTCTTCGCTCACTTGGTCAATCGTGACTGCCACAGAGTGGGGGATTTCTTCCCGGGTCAATAGCAAGACTTGCTCTCGAATCAGTTCACCCATGATGAAGCGTTCCGGCTGATCGGTAACTAGATCCGGTGGGTAGTAGTAGGGGCCGGGTTCTAAATGTTCAACTAGACACTTTTGCAGCTCGTTTAACCCGTCGCCAGTCAGGGCAGAAAACTTGAGCAACGGCCAGCCATAGGGTTCTGCAAGCAAGGCATAGCCTTGGTCAATTGAGTCCGGAGAGGGAGGTTGTTGATCGAGCTTGTTCAAGCCAAGCAGCACAGGTAGTTTTGTCTGGCTGAGTAAGTCGGCAACATAGCGATCGCCGCTGCCGACTTCAACCGATCCATCGACAACAAACAAAAGCAGATCCACAGAATTAATTGCAATTTGGGCATTTTTGACCAAGACTTCTCCCAGCTGGTGATGGGGTTTGTGAATACCGGGGGTATCCACAAAAATCATCTGGGCTTCAGGAGCTGTCAGAATGCCCCGCAGCCGGTTCCGGGTTGTCTGGGCAACTGGAGAAGTGATGGCGATTTTTTGCCCTACCAAGGCATTCATCAAGGTTGATTTCCCCACATTGGAGCGCCCCACCAAGCCAATAAAGCCTGACTTATAACCGCTGGGAGCGACGGGAATGCTTGTTACTTCTACCATGAATGTTCTAGGTGGTCAGATATCTATGTACTGGCTTTACAGTATCCTTGATCACAGTGTTCGCGTAATCCCTTTCCCAACACTGGCTAGCGCTGAGTAGAGGGGTGGGTTGCTGCTTGCGTATCGGAGGCACCCTACTGCTTGC
The DNA here is from genome assembly GCA_902806435.1 of uncultured Synechococcales cyanobacterium. Classification (GTDB taxonomy): domain Bacteria; phylum Cyanobacteriota; class Cyanobacteriia; order Thermosynechococcales; family Thermosynechococcaceae; genus CADCWO01. The sequence continues at coordinate 12,227 of CADCWO010000116.1, forward strand.
CGCCTTAGAGTTAATTTTAGGAGCTGATAAGCATGGGCTGGTTATGGCAGGTACTGGGTGCGGGACTAGTGCTAATCGCCCTGGCTGACATCTACTTTACTGTGCTTTATCCCCGCAGCCATGCAGGTGTGCTAAATTCAACCATCAGTAGAGCAGTGTGGCAACTCTTCCGCTTAGCCAGCAACTCCAAGCCGCTTAGTCGTGCTCCCCTGCTGTCTTACATAGGACCAACGTTACTGGTGGCGATTGTCGTCGTTTGGGTGTTACTGCTGATTAACGGCTTTGCCCTGATTGTCTGGCCAGCCCTAGGTTCTGAAATTCAAGCTAGCCAAGGAGAAACCCCAAGGGATTTTGCAACGGCGATTTATTACAGCGGGTATGCCCTCACAACCCTTGGCACTGGCGACATTGTGCCGAAAACAAGTTTCTATCGTCTCTTGATGATCCTGGAGACGGCAATTGGCCTATCCTCTCTCACCTTAACCCTGACTTACTTTCAATCGGTCTACAGTGCCTTGATCCGGCGCAATACGTTTGCCTTGAGACTTCAGCACCGAACTCTGGGCACAGCAGATGCAGCGGAGTTACTAGCACGCTTAGGAGCCAAGGAAGACTTTGCTGGCGCTCGTGCCGACATCGCCGACATGGCAAAGGACTTACTCAACCTGCTGGAGTCAGACCATACCTATCCGATTCTGCACTACTTTCGCTTTCAAGAAGCTTACTACGCGCTGCCCCGGATGCTGCTAATCGCCATGGACACGGTCTCCTTGATCAAAAGTGCCATAGACAGCGAGAAGTACGGTTCCTTAGTCGGCTCTGCGGCAGTGGCAGAGCTGTGGGGTGGAGGCCAACAACTGCTGGTGGAGCTGTCTGAGTCCTTCTTGCCCAAAAAGTATCGAGCGAGCCAAGACCAGCCGGAGCAGGCATGGCGAGAACA
>CADCWO010000117.1 GCA_902806435.1 uncultured Synechococcales cyanobacterium
AGATGCCGTCCAGGATTTGTCGTTTGCTCCACTTGGGCGGTCGTGTTTTCTTCTTCTGGGGCAACAAGGCTTCAATGAGTTCCCACTCTTTGTCGGTTAAACTACTGGAGTAGGGCATTTATTGCTCATCTTAGCTCACCAGCATAGATCCCAAATAGGTTCTATAGGCCTCTGTGGACCTAGTTTTTCGCAGTTCATCAAGGTTAGCTTCCCCTTCCTCAATCTTCCGTTGGCTGGCTATACCCTGCTCCTCGATGAACTTGCCAGGAACATCCCCAACTCTCTTTCCTAACTCTTCTACCGTTTTGCCGTGTTGAGCTGCTTCTTGTGCATGCTTTTGGGCAAGCTGAATAGCTTTCTCTGAGATCTGATGCATGTCCCTATTAAGCTGTCTATCTGTTTATCTATCCTTAATTTCACTTTTCGCTGAGCTTGGTGCGCCTATCTGAAGTTGTACTTCTGCTGATGTCCGCAGTGTACGGATATTTTTCTTACCCTTGGCCTGCATGTTTCGTCATTCTCGCCCTGCTGAGTGCTCCGATCACGTAAGTATTCCTACTTGCCGCAGGTAGGTCCATGGCACTTTAGGCAAGATGCCTGTAACATTGGGTGGTTACTTTGGTCGCCACACCAATGCACCCAGGTGCTACCCCCCGTAACGTACACTTAGGGAGCATTACGCTTGCGCTATGATCAAGCTATGCGGCGTGGGCAATGCGCCCTACTGCTAAACGTTACCTTTTCACGAACCTCACCTTTTGACATTTCGGGCTTAGCTCCTAGCTCTTTCCTTGTGCCACTAGTTGCTGTTCCCAGCACAGGCTAGAAGCCAAGGAAACTAATCAATGTTAGGGACTAATCAACCCAATCCGCCTAGAGAAAATCGGCTGCTTGCTGCTCTATCCGCGGCTGAGTATCAACGCCTTATTCCTAATTTGGAGTTCGTTGAACTTGCACTCAAGCAAGTCCTCTACAAGCCAAGCGAACAGATCGCACATGTTTATTTCCCTCATCGCGCAATTGTTTCTTTGACCTATACATTAGAAGACGGCTCGACAAGTGAAGTTGGTATGGTAGGCAATGAGGGCATGGCGGGTCTGCCCGTAATTCTGGGTGGCGACAACACGACAACAACCGCGATCGTGCAAGGTGCAGACGGTGGTATGAGGATGAGGGCAGATCAGTTAAAAGCCGAGTTTAACCGGGGTGGGGAGCTGCAAAGTCTGCTGTTGCGCTACACGCAAGGGTTGTTGACCCAGATTACGCAAACGGCTGCCTGCAACCGTCATCATTCAATCGAGGAGCGCCTCGCCCGCTGGCTGCTGATGGTCTCTGACCGGACAGAGTCAAATACGTTTTCACTCACTCAGGAATTTCTTTCTGAGATGTTGGGTGTGCGCCGCGCTGGCGTTACGGTAGCCGCTGGCACGCTGAACCAAGCGGGAATCATTCGCTACAACCGCGGCAAAATTGACATTCTGGATCGGGAGAGCTTGGAAGCGACCTCCTGCGAGTGTTATCCGGTTGTCAAAAAGGAGTTAACCCGGTTGCTGGGCATTGCATGTGGTTAAATTGCCCAAAACCGAATTTCAAGCTCGCCCCTCGCCAAACTAAAACCTAAGCAACAGCAAGCTTGACCTTCTGCTGTAGTCAGCAGCTAGACCCAGCTCGCTGTGCAAGCTCACTTTCCTGGGGCAGTCAGTACCTTGCGGTAAACGATCTTGTCATCGCCTGCCGCGTAGAAGTCGCGGATCCGTGCTTCCTCGTCGTAACCGCACTTGCGGTAGAAAGCCCGTACGCGCTCAAAGCTCGCTAGCCCTGACGTTTCCACCAGAAGCACGCGCCCGCCGCGCGCCACCAATGTTTTTTCAACGTCGCGCAACAGTGTTGCGCCGCGTCCTTGTCTCTGGCGATCAGGTCGGATGGCGATCAATTGTAGGTTCCACGTCTGATCGGTCATCGGTTCCGCCTCGCAGTAGACGACCCCCACCGGCCCATCGTCGTCATCGGTGATCCAGAAGTGATCGCCGTCACCGTTATCACTGAAGTAATCAGCCAGCATTTCGCCAACTTCTTCAAGTTGGTTCGGCTGGAACAAGCCAGTCGCGCTGGCCAGGGCGATCAGCGCTTCCTTGTCATTGGGTGTAGTCGGTCGAATCATAGCAAACTCCAGCGCACTAGTCCCTGTAGGAAGCCGCCTAACAACCCAAATCAACGGTTGCAGATGATGTTCAACTTAGCACAAGGGGGATAGCGCAAAACCGTTGGAATTTCTGCTGAGGGTTAGGCACTCTTTCACCCAAATTGATCCGAATCAGCAATATGTTCTAATCCTTTTCCCTGTGCTAGCTCATCAGCAGCTTCTTTCATCAATGAACTAAGCCATTCTTCTGCTGTTTTACAGGGGTCAAGTTCAGCGAGTTTTTGTGCAGCTAGATTCAGGGCACGAATTGTTCCAGCAAAAACTGCCAGACTCTCCTCATTAAGTGTATATAGCTCTTTTTTGCCAAACCCTAAACCAGAGCCGGGTCTCCTTGAACGCTTACTCATCGATATCTCAATGGGTCGTTAGATAAACAGTTCGGGTGAAACATGGAAGAATCCACCTAAGGCCTTAGCCTGAGTTTTACTAATGCTCCATTTACCATTGACGACTTCAGAGATAATTCCTCTGGAGCCGAGCTATACCTACCAAATTAACCTGTCTCAGGTCGCATTGTTCCATCAAGAATTGGAGCATTTTCTGAGGAGCAGCATTACTAATAGGATAATGCTCTTCTTCAAATTGTTCGACTAACAGCACCCACAAATCCAGCAAGGCATCCTCTTCCAGACTACGATCCTTTACTATCAACTTCTCTACAACGGCAAAGGCACGCTCGTTGTCTGCTTCTGTAGTGATCGACTGCGGCTGATACTCAGCTAGCGAAGGCTTTAGTGACACGATCAATTGCAGGGGTCATTTTTCCGCTTGTCCTTGTCGTACTAAGCGTGGGTCAAAACGTACATGATGTGAATGAGTCGGGCTTTATAGTCAATGCTGACGATCAACCAATAGTCGTTACCTTTGATGCTGAAACAGTAAAGTGACCAACCGCTTCTGCCTTAAGAAATTGCTGCTTGACCTCCTCAAGATGTTGCATCGGACAAATTTTGCGGCTCGATACGGTCGATCCAGTGGCCGTGAAGCCCGGGAATATTTCTTGCCAAACTCAGCTAGCTGTTTACGGGTGATATATGTGCATCAAATTGGTGTCTTTGTTCTCTGTACTCTCAAAATGAAAGCAAGATGTCAACAAGTAGTTCAGCGATCGCCATCACTTCTGGAGCCAAACCGTATAGATGTACTACAGCCTTGGCCTAAAATTGGCCTTATTGTCAATAAGCCACAGGCTGCACCCCGCATTCTTTCGTAGCGCGCGATCTCTAGAATCCCGCAGAATGGTGTGTACTTCTGCGGGAACACGCAATTTCACAATCTGTGTACAACGCTTAAAGAAA
>CADCWO010000118.1:0-3194 GCA_902806435.1 uncultured Synechococcales cyanobacterium
TATAAAACAAGCTGCGGTTTGCGAACTTCCAGCCCTGATCAAAAATCGGTTGCGCCAGCGGATGTTTCAGTTTGTCGGTGGCGGCAGCGAGGAGTGCATAGCTTGAATCCTCAACCAGCAGTTCGGGCTGTTTGACCAGCGCCTTGAGATAAGGCGTGGCTTGGTCGAGTCGTTTGAGCTGGAGATACAGACGAGCCAGAACGGGATCGCCACCCCTTGAAGGCGAGAAGACTGCCACACGATCGAGCAGTCGTAACGCCTTCGTGGGTTGTTGAGTGTCCGCATAGGCCTGCGCCAAACGCAGCAGCGAGTCCCGACCGACCTGACCCGGACGAATCAGTGGCCCGATCGCCGCTTCAATCGCACTGAGAAAGGGTGCCATGCTTGCTGTCTGTTGCAGTTGTGAAGCGGTGGTCAAAAGTGCGCCTAGATTTATTGCGCGCTCGAGTGCATTGGACTGCTTCAAGCTCAATTGCATGGCACGCGTTAGGGTGGTTGTGGTGCGATCCGATGCACCAAGTTGTTGATAGTAGCGTGGCAAGTTTGACAGCAGTACGATCTTCTGTTGTGGCTCGCGAATGCGCTCGATCTGAGCCGTGACTTGATCTAACACCTTGAGCAGTGGCGCCTTTTGCTGTGGCTGCGGTTGAGTCGGCAGGTCTCTCAACAGTGATTCCAGTTTGACGGGCCAGTCTTCAGGATTGTAATCGATTCGACGATCGACTCTTTTCACCAGCCAGCGCTTGAGACTCTGGATGACTTCTGCTTTGTTCGCATCAGGAGCAGCAGCAAGGGCGGCAAGTTCAGCAATTTGACTCGTCAGAGCATCGGACACAGGCGGAAGCGTGGACGGCTGATACCAATCAGATATGAAGCTGCGCCAAACTAAAGCAATACAGCTTGAGAAATCATGAGTAAAGTAGGGCGTCCCTTCAAGGTTGAGATCATTGAGACTTTAGAGCAGTTGGAGAAGAGCCTTAAACAAGCCCGCAGCGCCAGTCAAAGCGAACGTCTTCAAATGCTCGTTTGGCTTAAACGTGGAGAAGTCCACAGTCGTGAGGCATTGGCAACGCGTGCCGGTCGTCATTGTGCGACCATCACCCGTTGGTTAAAGCAGTACAAAACCGAAGGCTTGGCTGGTTTGTTGGTGGTCAAAAAAGCGCCTGGTGCGGTGCCCAAACTCCGAGGTGCGGTGCTGGAACGGCTCAAAGCCCGACTCGCCGAACCTGAAGGGTTTAATAGCTATGGCGCGATTGCCCAATGGTTAGAGCAAACCTGTCAAGTGAGTATTAAGCGCGATACCCTCTATCAAACGGTGCGCTACAAGCTCAAAGCCAAGCTGAAAGTGCCTCGACCTCGCAGTCTCAAGCAAGACCCGCTAAAGCAAGCGCAATTCAAAAAAAAATTGCGCTCCTCCTAAAAGGGCTGCAACGTCAAGCCAAAGCGGCTCAGCAGATTCGTTATCTGGTTCAGGATGAAACGCGGTTGGGTCTCAAAACCATTACGGGTCGATTAATTACAGCCCTGGGTGTCAAACCCGTTGGAGCTACCCAATGGCAACGCGATGCCTTCTGGCTCTATGGAGCGGTCGAACCGCTCAGTGGGTTTAGCTTTTTCTATGAGTTTTCCCATCTCGATGAAGTCTGCTTTCAACGGTTTCTGGATCTACTCTCTGTGGAACTCAACGATGACTTTGCTGTCCTCCAAGTGGATCAAGCCTCTGCCCACACAGCGAATCAATTGGTGTGGCCACATAACCTGGTGCCGACCTTTCAGCCACCGCATTCCCCAGAACTCAATCCTATAGAGCGCTTTTGGCTCTTCCTCAAGAGCCAGTTGGCTTGGGAAAACTGTCCTTCCTTAGATGCCTTGAAGGCGCGACTCTCCACGTTGCTCAAGCACATCACGCCTGAAACTATCGCCTCTTTGACTTCCTACGATTTCATCTTAGAGGCTTTGTTTGGCGCAACCTCATAAAAGATTGGTATAAGGTTCACGAGCAGAATGGCACTGAATCGGTCGGTTGCGCGATCGCCAACCAGCCTCATAAGTTTGCTGCCAAAAAAGAGCCGCGATCATCGCGGCTCCATCTGTTCAAACTTAATAAACTGCGACCTTACGCTTCACCTACACTTTGACTGGCGCTTGACTACTTGGCACACGGTAGGCGCTATCTTCCTCTGGCATAAGTTCACCCGTAATAATACGAGCGCCACGCTTGCGAGTGAAGTAGTTCCAGCCCCATTGCAGCATGACAATGAGTTTATTATCGAACTCAATTAAGAAATAGATGTGGGCAAAAATCCACAGCAACCAGGCTAGCACCCCATCAAACCGTACAAAGCCAAGATCAGCTACCGCCTCGTTTTGACCGATAACAGCTAGGCTACCAAAGTCTTTGTAGACAAAGGGTGTTACCGTGTTGCCCAGCCAGCGTTGCTTGAGTAGTTTGGCAACATACTCACCTTCTTGCATGGCAACAGGTGCAACACCTGGCAAGGGACGTTCGCCCTGGTGCGGAAAGTTTGCTAGATCGCCAATCACAAAAATATTGGGATGATTTGCCAGACTCAGATCGGGTTCAACCATGACCCGCCCAACGCGATCGAGTGCCACACCTGTCCGATCTGCCAGCACTTGACCCATTGCAGACGCTTTGACACCTGCTGCCCATAAGACGGTACGCGCCGGAATATATTCCTCCTGACCATCCCGCTTTACGGTAACAGTATTGTCCTGGATATTCGTTACAAGTACTTTGGTTTCTACCGTTACGCCCAGTTTCGTAAGGGATGCTTCTGCCTTTGCTGATAACTCTGGTGGATAAGGCGGCAAGACCCGGTCCAGTCCTTCTAGTAAGAGAACCTGTGCCTCGTTGGTATCAATGTTGCGAAAATCACGTTTCAGCGTTTTGAAGGCAAGTTCGGCGATCGCGCCTGCCAGTTCTACTCCGGTTGGACCACCACCAACAACAACAAATGTTAACCAGGCGCGTCGCTGCTCCGGATCGGTTTCTTTCTCTGCTGCTTCAAATGCCACAAAGATCCGCCGACGCATTTCTAAGGCATCCTCAATGGTCTTTAAACCAGGAGCCGTTTGCTTCCACTGGTCATTACCAAAATAGTGATGACTGACTCCAGTCGCTACAATCAGCGTGTCATAAGAGAGTGATTCGCCCTGCTGTAAGACGATTT
>CADCWO010000118.1:3204-3497 GCA_902806435.1 uncultured Synechococcales cyanobacterium
CGATAAATTCATCCATCAACACCTGAGTATTTTTGCTTTCGCTAAGGATGCCACGCAGAGGTGAAGAAATGTCTGCTGGAGAGAGCGTCCCCGTTGCAACCTGGTAGAGTAGCGGCTGAAACAAATGAAAGTTGCGCTTGTCAATCAGCGTTACATCTGCCGCCGTACGACCTAACGCCTTTGCCGCATACAGCCCACCAAAGCCACCACCAATAACAACCACTCGATGTGCGGCTGGCTGTTCAGTCGAATCTACCATGCTCTATCGCTCCCTCGTTTACTGTGAAAGTAAG
>CADCWO010000119.1 GCA_902806435.1 uncultured Synechococcales cyanobacterium
TGGCTGCTGTAGCTGCTTACTTGGAATTCCTGTGGGGCTCCAGGTAATTACTGCACAATCTACTATCTAATACAGATGCTCCAACCTAACCAACCCCCTTTGGTTAAGGTTGGGCGCACTAAAAACCTTGTCTAGCAAGCATTTCAGAGCGGTGATCAAACACTATCACTCTATTTGTTATACGAACTACTCACAAACTAGGAGGAGAGAAGATATAACAGGGCTTCAAGACTTTTGTGGGGTGGCGCAGGGCTGCAACAACCTTAAGGGGGGTTTAATTTAGCGTGGGGCATTCTAATTTGTGTTCACTACTTCTTAGGATGCCTATGTCACCAACTAGTCGCTCCGTTATGGCAGTTCGTTCAAATCTAAGTTCTCCTTCTAGCCAGGAGAAAAACGCGCCTCAATCGCCAACCATTCAAGAAAGAATTGCCGATTTTAAGAAGTCCGTTTGTGAAATGACTTTAGAGTATGAGCACCTTAAAAAATTACATAGAGAGCAAACTACTGACGTTGAAGGTTATTACAAACAAGCTCAGGAAGCTATAAAGCTCAATAATTACTCCCTTGCTAGAAAACTGTTAATTCAGCATCGCGCGTTAATGGCATTCAATAACACCCAAGCATCGCGGCTAGAACATATTGAGCGGACGCTGCCTACTCTCAAGAAAACTTTGATTAAGTTGGACCCTGAAGCTGAGTCGGTTTTTTGCTAATCCTAGCTAGACGAGTTCATAAGGGTAGTAATTACCGCATCTAGAACTGTTCTAGATATTTTTTTGTAGCCTCCACATGTGCTTGGCCTGCTTTGATGTGGTCCTCGGCAACTTTTGTATAGGCCTGTGTCGACCTAGTTTGTTGCAGTTCATCAAGGGTAGCTTCCCCTTCCTCAATCTGTCTTTGGCTGGCTACACCCTGCTCCTCAATGAACTTGCCAGGAGCACCCCCGACGCTTTTTCCTAACTCTTCTACCGCCTTGCCGTGTTGAGCTGCTTCTTGTGCATGCTTTTGGGCAATCTGAATAGTTTTCTCTGAAATCTGATGCCCTAAGTGTTGATCCATGATTGATTTCTCAGCAGAGAATTTTTAAGCCTTTAGAACACTCTATCAGCAGGCATGCCATTGCTAATTCGAGCTAGATAAGTTTGCACTTCTGCTATGGGGTGTTTATTTCCGGCTCAGCCATTGCTCGCCTCAACTAAGTCACTGCGGCTTCGCCCCCGGCCTGTTCTTTGGTTTCCGGGACAAAGCACCAGAAAAAGGCTAAAGCCCCAAGAGAAATTCCGACTAACCCTAGAAAGCCTGCGTTATAACCAGCCTGGTTAGCCACAAATCCAGCTATCAAATTACTGCAACCATTTCCAATACCGATGCAGGCGTTGAGCAGCCCTTGGGTGACATTAAAACGACCCGTCCCCTTAGTTAAATCAGCAATCATCAGCACTGACATTACCCCGAAAATCCCAGCTCCAACCCCATCGAGAATTTGGATCGAAAGCAGATAAATTGGATTGTTCCAAAGTGTAAACAGCACGCCCCGTAAGGGTACTGCAGCAAAGCCGACTAGGAAGACTCGTTTTCGCCCTCCGCTGGCAAAACGACCAGATAAATAGGCTGCAGGAAGCATAAATAGTTGAGCAATAATGATGCAGAGCGACATATAAAGTGTTGGGTCCACGGCAGGAAGCAGTTTGTCCTGCTCTAGCACTTGACCGACCAACGTTAACATTGCGGAATTACCAAGCTGAAACAGCACGATTGATACCGCAAAAAATAAGATCCTACGATCGCTTAATAGCTTCTTGAAGCTAGAATACTTGCCCTCCTCTGCTGCACCCCGTGACCGCTCATAGTCAACTTCCCGTGCTCGAATTCCTTGCACCGCAATAGAGCTGCCTACAGTAAAAGCCGCTGTCAGCAGAAAGATTGCTTTACGGGCAACAAATTGACCAATTAAACCAGCCCCAGTAGCAGCAAGTAAATTGCCGCCGTGATTAAACGCCTCATTACGACCAACTCGCCGATCAAACTTGCGACGATTCACCAACCCTAAAGTAATTGCAGCGACCGTAGGCAGGAAGGTTGCCCCGGCAACACCGATCAAAATTTGCGAGCCAATTACTACAGGAAAAGTCGGAAAAAAGGCTATCCCCAGGCAACCGATAATGACACACGCCGTAGCTATCCAAATCAGCAACCGTTTCTGGCGGATATGGTCAATTAAAGCCCCGACTGGCGTTTGGACAATGACTTGAGTAATTGTCGAAGTCGCAACAGCAATTCCAATGTCAGCCGGGTTCCAGTGGTGTGAGGCTCTTAGGTAAATACTTAACTCAGGTCCGATGCCATCTCGCACGTCTGCCAGAAAGAAATTCGTGTAATCAAGGCTGCGCAGACTTTGTTTGCTGGGCCCTTTATTTCGATTGTTTTCGCCTTGCATGAGTCTTCACTACGGCTTACGCCCAGCTTGTGTAGTTATTTCCCTTAAAGTACTCCAAGGACATTTGGGTAGAAATCTACCAAGAGACTTGACCTTTTAGCTGCTCCATACGATGGGGACCCATCCCCGAGACTTGATCTAGATCAGCGAAGGACGTGAGAGGCTAGGTGGTCGATAATATAGGCCATTTAAAGCTCCTCATATGAGTGCATCAACCCTTGCAAGTACTTGATTAAACTTCGCCAGAGCATAAGTGGCATATGCAGGCTGACTGCATTCTGTCGTTTAGTGCTAATTCCTGGAATGAAGCAAAATTGTGCCCTTCTGCTGTGCGTGCAGTGTATCCAGCTGTGATGGCCTTTCGCACCTAAGGTGCGACATGAATGGCCAATCTAAGTCCTTTACCTGCGGTACGCTCCACTACGGACTGGCTTTGCCTACGACCATCGGTTAGCTTGAATGGCCAGATGGTAGTGGAAGATAGACCCTAACGAATTAAACGTCTTAGCGAACCTGCTGCACACCTATATTCACTTGTCTCCGATGCCTGGCGGGTCTAATGCTAACCAACGCTGTGACCTGATCAAGTTCCAGGAATGGGCAGAAGTTGAAACAGGCACAGCCTACACCCCGGAGGGGGTCAACCAAGCCGTGCAGGTTCTGACTGACTTTAAGCTAATCTCTGCGCCTCGGAGCTGGGATAATCCAGCTTAGTTTCAGCCGAATAGCTCCAGCTCAGGCCATCTGGATCGCGATCGCAGGTCCATGCTTCAAGGTCCCCCTGAGCCCAATGCTTCCTGATACTCGCCTCACTTCCACTGACCAAACGATTACCCAGCGCTCGCCTGGAAGGAGGACCAACCTCTGCGATACTAGGCGAAGAAGTTCCTACATAAGCTCCTCAAGCAACCGGGCTTTACTCCTCGTGTGCTGATAACGGATAAACTCAAAAGCTGTAGTGCTGCTAAACGAGAGCTGCTGCCCAGGGTAGAACATCGGCAGCATCAGGGGTTGAACAATCGGGCTGA
>CADCWO010000120.1 GCA_902806435.1 uncultured Synechococcales cyanobacterium
AACCCCCAGACCCTCAGTGCCCCGCAGAAATACCTGGCCCGTGGGTACCCCTGCCCTACCCATTACCATCAATTGGATCCGGTTATTGTCCAAGGGGGCCACAGTTACGGACGTAATACGCTCCGTTGGATTGTTGGCACGAAAGCTATTATCCCCCTCAGGCAAACGCAGCTGAGCATTTCTAATCTCAGCCACAAAGCCTTGCTCAGAGGGTGATGACTGAACAAGAGTGGAGGCACCACCTGTCGTCTGTAAAAGAATCTCTAGGCCGTTGGAGGTTGGCTTAAGTTGAACAGCAGTAACTTGTGCCACTTGTGCCCAGGCGGGTTGAGCCACTAATGTGCATACTGCGCCTGCGCCCACTATTCCAAGGCTAGGTAGTAAAGACTGTTTCATCCTATTTCCTTACAACAAAAACTGAGGGACACTGATAAGGTGTTCTGGCTAAATACAGAGCCGATGATTCAGGCTTGCTGTCGTTCAGCCTGGCGAATCGCCTCTTGACGGCGAGCTTTGTCCCATTGACGGTGCCGCCACAGCACGAAGCCTGTGGCAGACAAAGTGACAGGTGCTAGGCCAAGGAAAACATAAAAAATCCGCATCCCTAGCCCACCATAAGCACCGATATGTAATGGAAACAGGGCATTCAGAATCCGGTTGGCCAGGGATGCTTCTTGGGCATTGTCTACCCGCAGGATTTCACCGCTGTACTGGTCTAGATAGACACTACTACCGCCGTTTGGATGAGCTTCTTGGGGGAGTTTCTTAGCCACTTGAAAAGCCCCATCCGGTTCTTGAGGCAGGCGAATGTATGTGATTTCGCCTCCAGGCAGTGCCGCATCAGCTTTTTGTAACACTGCATCTAGGACGATTGGCGGTTTACCAGCAACAAGTGTGGAAGTCGCTTCCGGAAGCTTCGGAGTGCCCGTGAGCCAGTAAACTACCCCTTCAAACTCGGTGTAAAAAATTAGCCCTGCCCCACTGAAGGCAGTCAGGCTTAGAAACACAACAGACAACAAACCAACAACTTTGTGCACGTCGTAGTTAACAAGACGCGCCGGAGAGCGCCAGCGGATCTTGAAACCAGTCCCTAGCTTTTTCCAACCGGGCCAGAGGATGAGCCCGCTCATGCATAGCAGCAGGAGCAATAGACCACAAGTACCGATGATCTTCTCGCCGATCTTCCCAGCGAGGAGCGTGTAGTGGAGCTTATACACGAAACTCATGAGAGTCTGCCCCCATTGACGTGAGCCGAGAAGTTCTCCAGTATACGGGTTAACGTAAACATCAATTCGCTGATCCTTGTTTGCTTGCATCCTCACTTCGTAGGTATCGGTTGGCTGGCGGGGCAGAAAGATTCCAGTAAGCTGCCAATTGGGATAGGCTTGCCGGACTGGTTCCAGAATTGAATCTAGGGTCACTCGCTCCCCCTGCGGAGCAACCTGCATCAGGGAAAGATTCCGAGAGTGGTGGATCTCTTTCCAGAAAACTAGAGAGCTGCCGCTCAAGCCAATCACCAGTAGCAGCAGACCCAGCATGACGCCTACGTAGCGATGCAGGGTAAACGTGAGCTTGCGTAATTTCATCGCAATTTCCTTTGAGTTTTGTGCGCTGGCTCTTGGACTTGCCACACTTAGTAGCGGTTGAAGATCAGTTATTTACCACGTGAACCGATAGCCAACGCTTAGGGTTCTACCTCTAGCTGCGTAGTTAGAAGAATCACCAAATCCACCCAGATACTGCGAGCCGAAAGTGGCGTATTGGTTGTTGAGGAGATTTTCAATGCCAATTTGAAGTTCGCCTGATCCCAGCCGAATCCCGCTGATGTAATCTAAGACCAGGTAACTTTCTAGTGCTACAGGATCGACTCCATCTTCAAAGGCGCGATCGCGATTGCCCACGTACAGTAGCTGCAATCGATTCCGCCAGCCAGGGGTAGTTTGATGCTCTACATAAGCTGTTAGCTTTAGGGGGGCAATATCGAAGCTGTCGAGCGCTAGAAACTCTCCATCCTCATCGACATCGTTTTCCCCTTCGGAGTAGGTCAAACCACCACCCAGGGAAAACCCTCCTCCCGGTTGCCAGTCAAGGGCGGCTTCAACACCATAGTTCCGCTCGGGGGCACGCACCAGCCTACCTGGCCTAGCTGGATCGTCAAAGACAACGCTCGCCCCTAAGTCAGAGGCATTATAAAAACCGGCCAGCGATCCCTGGAGGTTTTGCCACTCACCACGTACACCTATCTCGTAGTTGTTGACTTTGACCGGTTCGCTTAACTCAAAATCTTCGCCAAAATTAAACCCTTCTGGTGGTCTTCTAAACAGGCGAGCAATATCTGGTAGGGAAAAGCCTTGGGCAAAGTTAGCGAACAAGCTCAATTCTGGCGTTGCTTTGAAAACAGCACCGGCATTAAACACTGTGCCGTTGCCATTGCGATCGCCACCTTGGATGGGGCCACTAAAGACACTGGTGTAATCAGGAGCAGTCACGCCAAAGCGTTCATGACGCAAGCCACCGCTCAGCAGAAAGCGATCGCTCGCCTCCCATTGCAGTTGGGCAAATAGCCCCAAGCTTTCAACACTATAAGGAGGAACATTGATCAAAGACTCAGTTCTGCGCAGTACCCGGCTACCGCTAGTGTCAAATTCTACTGGGTCAAACAGATCGTAATTTTCTGAGACATCTTCATTGGAGTAATCGGCACCCCAAAGTAACTTGGCAGACTGCAACAAGGGAGTTTCTATTTGTAAGCGTCCACCGAGTCGTTCTGACTTTTGCTCAGAGCGCAAAACATCCAAAACAGAGTCAGGATCGAAGGGCCGAAAATCAGCAAATGCCCCCCGATTAGTGATGTCTCGGTAGTATGCCTGTAGGCCTAGCTGGCTACCGAGCAAATTTTCATGGTTGTAGTTCAAGTTGAATACAGTATTCACGCCCCCTGGACCGGGAGCTCCGATAAAATCCAGTTCTCCAACTTCTAGGGCGCGGGCTTTTTGTATTCCCGGCTCCGTCTCCACAGCTGGGTCAGAAATATAACTGAAGTTTTGTCGTTCTTGGAAGCGGTTGAACGAGACTTGCAGGCGTTGATCTTCACTGAAGTTGATGCCTACTTTGCCCAGAACGTTATTAGTTCGGCTGTCAGCAAAACCTAAATCAAATAGAGGGATCAGATCACCTTGGGCATCAAAAAAATCACCAGTCTTAGTCAGGCCAAAATTGAAGGTGTAGTCAAGCTTGCCTTCAGTCCCAGAAATTCCCTGTTGGAAGTTGTAACCTAAGCTATCTTCTGGATGCGTTAAAGATAGGTTGGTGCCAACTTCACTGGTTGCCGTAAACTTTTCCTGCGGTCTGCGAGTAATAATGTTGACGACCCCACCCGTTGCCCCCTCGCCATAAACTGCACTGGGACCACGAACAACCTCAATGCGCTC
>CADCWO010000121.1 GCA_902806435.1 uncultured Synechococcales cyanobacterium
GTGATACTATTACTCTTTAGAACTAAGTTCTTTTAAGTTCTATTTGATATTTAGAACTTAAGTTTTTCTGCTAAATTTTTCCTGAAAAGTTAGTTGTAGTTAATCGAATAATCTAAAAATTAAGCTGTAGTAGGTTTGATTTAGTCATAATATATTAAACTAATCATTTCAATTTACTTGCTTACTTGAGTTGATAAATTTTACTAGAAAAGTGAAATTATCAGTCTAGCCACCTACCAAGCAAGCAATGAAATCACAGCACTTGCCTGGTAGGTGATTTCGAATGCAAGACTGATCTCGCTAAGAGTATCTGCTTGCACCCCAGAGAGGATAGCGATCGCCACTTTTAGTAAAGGGAAATAACCCAGATATCTGCTCCGCTTTGCGTAAACGTAAGATTAACCGTAGGCTCTGCAAGCTCCTCGAGCTCCGTCACCCCGGCTAAGCCTGTTATCGTGATCGCATTCTCTACCCGTTAGAGTACTGAGGCTATTACCCGCAAACAGAGCATCATCACCGCGATCGCCTGCTAGATAATCATTCAAACTGCCAACCAAGATTGAGTACCGGGGATTGGAACATCACTCAGAGCGCCCAGTCTTTTCACCAGCATGAGCACACCACCGGCAGCAGCATCATTCGGCGTTAGTAAGGGCAACGAGATGATGGGACTGTAGGATGTGCTCCATCCAGGCTGACAACCGTGCTTGCAAGCGGCAGACTTAGAAGCTATGGAAAACTGGCTACCTACCATCATCTAACGATCAGTACGCTCAACTCCTTCAGAACAAGTCGAGAACCACGCCCACTACGCTAGACCAGTAGGCTGATCCTAAGCCTGCTCAATCGGGCTTTAACCGTGCTAGAGAGGTGCTCTAAGTCAAGGAGAGGTGTCATTAACCACTTAGATGGCTTAGGCTAGGTAATGTCTAAGCTGAACAATAGTTGACAAGATCAATGGCTGCTTTTCAAACTAACCTTCAGCAGAGACAATGAAAAATATGTTGCCCTTTAACTTTTTCCTGTGAATAACGTCCGCACTGTCTCTGACACCAAGCGAGCTTTTTTCGATACTTACACTAGACCAGTTAACTCAATCTATCGTCGGATTGTGGAAGAGTTGATGGTTGAAATGCACTTGCTGGGGGTTAATGAAGACTTCCGTTACGATCCAATTTATGCGTTAGGCGTTGTTTCCTCTTTCGAGCGGTTTATGCAAGGCTATCGATCGCAGCAAGAGAAGATGGCAATATTCAATGCACTTTGCAAAGCGCAAGAAGTTGACCCCCAGCAGTACCGTCAAGATAGTGAGCGAGCAGAGTCAGTTGCTACCCACAAGTCTGTGGATGAACTGATTGCCTGGGCAACCAATGCAGTTAATCAAGAAAGTTCAGACGATCCGCTTGAGGCATCATTACGCGCGATCGCTACCAACGCTCAGTTTAAGTACAGCCGTCTATTTGGTATCGGTCTCTACACGCTGCTAGAGTTAGCTGACCCAGAGGTGGTCAAGGACGAACAGCGTCGTACGGAAGCACTGCACCAGTTGTGTGCTGCTTTGAATGTCTCAGAGAGCAAGCTCCAAAAAGATATAGAGCTTTACCGCAGTAACCTCGAGAAAATGGCGCAAGCCCGCAAAACGATTGAAGATATTTTGCAGGCAGACCGCAAGAAACGTGAACAACCAGCTTCAACCTCTGAAGAGACGGCCGCTCCTGGCCCCCAGGCTCCGAGTGAGACTCCTAATTAACTAGCCTATGTCAGCGTCTGTCAGCCTGCTGCGTGCGAATTCCTATGAACTAAAGGCCTTACGAGCTTCACTTGAATTACTTCTGGAGCCTTTAGGTGGTCTAGCTACTTTGGTAAAACCAGGCGATCGCGTTCTCCTCAAACCCAATCTACTGACAGGGGGGCGCCCCGCAAAAGAATGCACTACTCGTCCAGAGCTCGTGTACTGCGTTGCCCAAATGGTTCAAGCTGCTGGGGGCAAACCATTTTTGGGGGATGGTCCGGCGTTTGGCAGTGCTAAAGGGGTTGCGAAAGCCAATGGTTTTCTACCCTTTACTGAGGCGCTCAATTTACCGATTATTGAGTTTCATGCTCAGCGCTACCAGACGGCCAGTGAGCAGTTTGACCATCTACGGCTTTCCAAAGAGGCAATGGAAGCGGACGTGGTCATTAACTTGCCAAAGGTAAAATCCCATGTACAGTTGACGCTTACCTTGGGTGTGAAAAATTTATTTGGCTGTGTTCCCGGCAAAATGAAAGCGTGGTGGCATATGGAAGCAGGTAAAGATGCCAACCGGTTTGGGGAGATGTTAGTGGAGACCGCGCGGGCGATTAGCCCAGACTTGACGATTCTAGATGGAATTATGGGCCACGAGGGAAATGGTCCGAGTGGTGGGGAGCCGAGATTTCTTGGCTTGTTGGGTGCTTCTAGAGATGTCTTTGCCCTAGATCGCGCCCTAGTCGAAGTCCTAAACGTTGACCCTAAGGATGTACCTACTGTAGCGGCAGCTCAGAGATTAGGCTTGTGTCCTCATATAGATTTCCCGCTATTACAGCCACAGGAATTGAAGGTAATGGACTGGCGGCTACCAGAGCAAATGATGCCTATCGATTTTGGCGCTCCTCGTGTCCTGCAGTCCACCTTTAAGCATCTCTATATCCGTTGGCTGAAAGAGCCGCTGAGTACATACACAAGACATTGAGTGCAGTAACTCTACAAGAGCAATTGGGCTATCGACTTGCATCAGGATGATATAGCCTGCAATTTATAGGATTTGTGTCGTAAGTGATGCTGTGCACGCCCCCCTTAGGGTTAGTGACTCTTGAATAGAACAGCTGCTAATTCTAAAGCAGCGTTTTGCTGGGTAGAGTGTCTAATCTCTCCGACCTGGTTGCAAGCAAGATCAACCGCCATTGGCTTTGTGGGCGGCGCTGCAATTTATACCGCCGCAAATTGGTATCTTGCCATTCAAGGGGCGAAGCATCGCAAGCGCTCTGGTAAACACCAGCCATCTGAGGCAGAGGATAACGGCAGCGGTTTGGCAATCGCCGTAGGCGCGTTGCTCAACTGTGTGCCAAAGTCAATCGTAATTGGCGTCAGTATGATCGCATTTTGGAGGGAGAAATCAGCCAAGGAGAACAGCGCCGCTTTGCGGATAAAGAACATCGCTCCTGAGCAGCCGAGCTTGAACAGCATGAGTCATCAGGAACTGAAAAAGAGATGACTTAACTCCTCTAAGGAAATATCGGTCTCTGGTCGCGGGTCATGAAAGTAAGAATGAATCGGGAGTAGGTGCTGGGGACGGCGCGCCGCTGGAGCAGGGACAATCTGCTCAATTAGGGCGAGATAATTCTCGGCTATACTCTCCCAAGTGTAGTGCGTTAGCACATGCTGACGACCACTCTGGGCAAACTTCTCCCAAACCTGGACATTACCGATTACTCGTTCTAGGCCCTGGGCAATACTAGTTGGGTCACTGGGGTCAACCAGAATGCCGTACTGTTCATTACCCTTTTGCAAGCTCTCGCTGGGACCACCATTCTGGGTAGCAATCACTGGCAGGCCAGCCACGGCTGCTTCCAAGGGGGCGAGGCCGAAGGGCTCGTAGTGGGCTGTCAGAGCAAACACCGAGCGACGCTTAGCTAAAAAGCGATAGGCTGCGGCTAGGGCTGGTTGATTAGGTAGAGCAAAGGCGCTGACTTTACCGCCCAAGTTGTTTTCTTTGATTACCTCACGGATAGGGGCCAGCACATTTTGTTCTGTTTGCTCATCACTGGCTTCTTCCTCGAGTGGGTTCTCCAACCCACTCGTCACGAGTACTAGGTTAGCTCGCTCCTGGAGAATTTGGCTCTGGGCAAAGGCCTGGACCAAGCCCAGGTGGTTCTTCTTCGGCTCCAAGCGGCTGGCAGCGATAATTGCCGGTAACTCTCGCCGTTGCTCAGCAATGTCCCGGGCTAATCGCTCTTCAACCAGTCGGTAGATGCTCTCCTCTTCCTCTATGCAAGCGTTGGCATCAAAGAGGGCCGGGTCAACGCCTGGTGGAATTACCGCAAAGCGGGCGTCATTCTCCACATCTACCGCTCCACGATAGGCGGGATGATTGTATTGTTCAAAGCGTTCCTGCTGGGTACTGGTAATATTAAGCGCAGAGCGATTCATGCTTAGGCGCTCCGCCACTAGACGGCGGCTAAAGTTGTAATTTTCATCCATTTCCGCCAAATTCTCTGGGGTGACCTCTAGCTTATCCATCTTCTGCGCCCCCAAGGAGTGGGCGGTGAAGGTGAAGGGGACGCCGGTTTCAGCTTCAATCAGGGTGCCGCTTAGCCCGCCATCACCGTAGTGTGTTGTCATTGCATCCGGGAGACCACCATCGTTTTGATAGAATTCCAGAATATTAGGCACCCAGTCTTGAACAAGATGGCGCCACAGTGATTCTTTGGGCAAGAAATCGCCGGGTCCGGCTGGTAAGCGGATAATCCGCACATTGGGAACATCTGGGTAGCTGTCAAATGGCTCGGCAAACTCCGGCCATTGGGGATCAATGATTTGGCGGGTGAGAATATCTACCCGGTGCCCACGCTCCGCCATCGCTAGAGCTACCTGCTTGGCATAGACCAGTTGACCACCAAAGTCAGGATGTTCTGTCCAATAACTGTCCTCTGGATCAAAGTTACCTTGGGGATGGAGAAAGCCAATGTGCATGGTGGAGTTCCAGTAGGGCTTGCTTTGCTTACAGAATAAGGGCATTTTTACTGCTGAGTTAGCAGCAACTTTAAGCTTTCATAACTTATCAGGCATGTCTGTGATTTAATTTGTTGCAGCTCGCGATCGCCGCTGAAGATGGCAGTTATCTATGTAGCGACATCTTGCTGTCCGGTTCGGGCTAAAAGCCAGCCAGTTATAGCTAAAACGGCACCAAGCAGCAGAAATCCCAAGTCCCAGGCCAATTCATTCGGCCCAGACTTGACGTGGTGGATGCCGAGAATATGGTGATTGATTACACCTTCCACCAGGTTGAAAGCCCCAGCACCAAACAGTATTGACCCCAGAAAAGTCGGCAAGGACCAGGGTACATCGCGGTGCTGTCCAGCACGCCACAACAAAGCAATCCCAATAATAGTCATTAAATAGGTGCTTGCATTAAAAAGGCCATCTGCTAAGGTATTGACTTCCAAGCCGCCGACAGTCCGATCAGAGTATCCTGCACTCGTCAGCATGTGGTGCCACTGGAGGATTTGGTGCAGCACAATTCCATCAAAGAAACCTCCTAGACCAAGGCCGAGCAGGACGCCAGCCACAATCAGGGGCCTGCGATTATTCCCTTGCTCTTGTAATTTCATAGGTAGTAAATTCTCAAAACTTCATAATCAAGGCAACTAAGAGGTTGGCGCTTCGGCCTGGGGGCTGAGTTTATCGTTAGTCTTCATGCATGACTCCTAATTGGCGACAAATTGGCTTGCCGTGAGCCGTGCTTGGCTCAATGCCTCCGAAGCTAAAAGAAATTTACTAAGATTCGCTTCTAGTAGATGGTGTCGTCCTCAACAGGCTCAAACAGGAATTTCTGGAAGCGCGAGAAGATAGCTCTGGGTTTTCAGCTCGGGTAGGGGTATTTATCATGGGCGTGCTGCTGGCATTGTGGAGTTGCGCTTATAAACAACCTGAAGGCTCCGAAAAAACAGGTACTCATACAGAAACGCTGGGAGATGCTTCAACAGCTTGAAGGCTGGCTCGATGGGCCAACGTTGGTACCTTGGCCTTGTATGACTGGTGCTGTTAGGGGTCAGCTGATTTGGAGCGCGCCTTATTCGATTGTTTTGCTACGGCATCTGGATCATCTTCAATTTTGAACTTCAGGTTGAGTTCACTTTAGGTTGCGTGCCGACATCCTTTGACTTCGGAAGTTGGAGCAGACAGAACCCTAAAAGTGTGCTTTTCATACCACAATCACCCATTATAGCTCTACGGAGTTGCATTAAGACGTATAGTAGGGGAAAAGAGTAACAGGAAGTCCTATGCCCGCGCCCTACAGTGATGACCTGCGCATCAAAGCAATCACTGCAGTGGAATGAGGAGAACGCAAAATAGATGTCAGTCGGATGTTAAATATCAGTCGCAACACCTTAGACCTATGGCTCAAACGCAAAGCCCAGGTTGGGGACTGCCGAGCCATCCGCCACTATCAGCAGGGCTGTAGGCATAAAATCACTGACTGGCAGAGGTTTAGTGAGTTTGTGCAACAGCATGGAGATAAGACTCAAGCCCAACTAGCACAGTTGTGGGGAGATAACGTGACGCAGCAAAACATCAGTGATGGGCTGCGCAAAATTGGAGTTAGTCGCAAAAAAAGACCTACGGATACCAAGAACGCGACGAGCTCAGGCGCCAAGCGTTTCAAGAGCGATTGAAGAACAAGCCTGCGAGCCAAATCGTGTATGTGGATGAAGCGGGGATTGATAATCGAGCAGAGTACCCCTACGGCTACTGCGAGATTGGGCAACGCTTCTACGCACTCAAATCAGGGAAGCGCACGAGAGCGGGTCAGCTGGATTGCTGCCCTCAATCAAGGGAAGTTGTTTGCACCGATGACCTTTGAAGGCTCGTGTAACAGAGACTTGTTTGAGATGTGGTTAGAGCAGTGCCTGCTGCCACAATTGCAACCTGGGGACATTATTGTCATCGACAATGCCAGTTTCCATCACTCTCAAGCAATCGAGGACATCGTGGCCCAGGCGGGATGTGAGTTGTGGTATCTGCCGCCCTATTCCCCAGACTTGAACAAGATTGAGCAGTGGTGGTTTGGGCTCAAGAACTGGATGAGGCAACGCTGGAATGAATTTGGTACCTTTCGTGACTGTGTCGATGCTGCCTTCAACCAAAGTCCTAACGTACATGCTTAGGGCTATAAAGCGGTTAGGTGAGTCATCCAGGATGACTCACCTAACCTTGGAGGCACGATTTGACACTTAGTAGCGTGGCTTTAGGTTAACCATTCCTCAACGGCCTCTGCTTTCGTATTCGTTCGCCGCTCTGGGGTTTCGCGCGTAAACTTCATTTGAATGGCTCGCGTTTGCTCCCCGTCTGCCGCAACTGCCATGATCGGATAGTCAATCAACCCATCCTGGAAGGACATTTGAAAGCGGAAAGTGCCATCGGGATTGAGCTTGATTGGTTGACCGCCAATCGTCACCGTTGCGTCTGGCTCAGTTGCACCGTAGACAATTAACTCCGCATCGGCAACCAGCCAAAACTGCCGTGGGCGAATTGGAGGCATTGAAGCGGAAAAACCAGCCCCAGACATGGTTAAGCCAGACATGTTTGGCATTGCCCACATCCCGACACCCGAAGGAAAAACGTAGGAACTAATCGCCTGCTCGTGAACGGGCACCTGCTGCATAGAACCATAAAGGGAACCTGCAACACGCTGCGCTTCCACGCCTTGAGCCATACCGAAAATCTGATCGTAGATCGGACTCTCTTGGCTAACAGTACCATTTGCGCCTACTGCATACTCCTGGTGGTGCGGAGGCACCAACTTAACCAGGGTCTGGTTACGCAGGTCCATGTTCCAATCCACTGTGATGAATTTGTCTTCAATCCAGTCAGAGGGATAGGTAGGGGGAATATGGACTGGGGCAGAACGAGCTAGGACCAACCAACGCCCATCAGCACAGCGGTAGCCAAGCTCCACCACATAGTCGCGATCGCTGACTGGGATTGGTAGATACCACTCCCGCGCCAGTTCATCACTGGGATACTCCTGGATACTATGGGGAACTTGATACTCTAAGTTGATCTCGGTGGCATCATAAAGGCGCAGTGCGAGTTGCTGCCCACCTTGGTGGCGCAGCTCATCTTTATGCTCATTGGACACATCCCAGTATGTGTAAGCCCATTGGGGGTCGCGTGGCATCAAGACAATTCGGCTTTCACCGTACCCCTCCGGCAGGTCGTTTAACTCTTCATCAACGGCTACTAAAGAACCTCCCGCAAGATCTTCTTGGCCAACTTCAAACTTTGCGGCTTCCACTTTTTCTTGAGGTGCTAGGTCATCAGATAACATATTGTGAACTGGGTTAGGAGAAGGAACATCTTTTTGAAGTTCTTGGACCGATGCCAATAGCTGGTCTTTACGCATCCGGCTGTACCGTGACACCCCGTACTCACTCGCAATCAGACGCAGTTGCCGCAGTGTCATATCTTCAAGGGGGGGCCGTTCTTTTGCCATTGGGGTCTCCTAGTACAGCATGTAGATTAGTGTGATCCCCAATCCTGCTTAGACTACGTATTTAAACCTACGGGGATCACTTTCCTCTTAAAAATGTCACATAGAACTGACAGAAGTCAAGGGCTTAAGCCCTTATTTTGGTGGTGTTTACGGGTTTAGGAGCAATCGGGGGAGCAAAAGTCAGCTTTTCATGACACTAGCCAAGCTTAATTAAAAATTGACTTGCAATTGTCTTAATGGAGTCGCCAGGATTGGAGATCTTTGCTGTAGCGAGCTTCGGGATTGGATAAGGCTGTGAACGCAATTGCAACTAAGTACTCTAGAGAGGGAACCAACAGGATAGGTTCCCGTACCAGCCAAAAATAGCCCATCAATCGGGGTCTTATCGTGTCTTGTGACAATCCATCTACTAGTTCAGGTTCTGACCAACTTGCATGAATTAGTCAGGCTAGCGCCTGAGCGATCGCTTCATGCCATCCACGCTCGCTCAGCTGTCCAGTGGCGTTCTGATGATTGATAGACTCTCACCCTCGTCCTACTTGACGGTTGGATCAATTCATTCACCTCATCAAGCGTCAATGCCGCTTGGAGGGAATCACGAAATAATTTTTTTTGATGAAGGTTGTATGGAGCCATACTTTCTACCAGAGTATTAATCGCTGCCTGGTCAGGAGGGCGAATTAAGTCACGGATCAGGATGGCACCATTGGGCTTCAGGACTCGCTGGAGTTCTATCCAAAAAGAACGGGGGTCAGGTAAATGATGGACAAGGCTGTTTGAGATCACCATGTCGAACTGTCTGTCGGCGTAAGGTAGTTGCTTCGCATCCACCGATGCCAAAACTATTTGTTGCTGCAAGCCAGATCGAGCAACATTCTCTGAGCCAACCAGCAGCATGTTTTTTGAGAGGTCAATACCGATCACTTGCCACTGCGGTTGCTGCTGACAAACTAGGATCGGAATGCGAGCGGTGCCAGTCCCTGCATCTAGAAGTAAACCTGTGGGTGGACCTAACTCGATCGTCCGCTGAGCAAAAGCACTATTCACCTTTGTGAAATCCATGGCATCGTACTCCACAGCTTCTTTCCAGGTATCCATCACTTCTGGTTCCAGTACTCGCTGCATGGGAAATTTCACCGTTCCTAAGCTAAGGGAGCAAAATATGTGCTTGCTGCTACCAATGGGGATCTGCTGCTAGCAATATCTCTACTGCTTTACGGTCTAGAGGATGTGAGAATAAATATCCCTGTCCATAGTCACATCCCATTGCCTGGAGCTGAAGCAGTTGGTTTTGTGTTTCTATCCCTTCTGCAGTAACTGTCATCCCTAGATTGTGGGCTAAGGAAATAATCGTCCGGATGATTGAGGTTGTGCCATCAGGTGCAGTATCGCTATTCTCAAAAAGTTTACGAGATGCAGGCGCTTTTCCAGACGCCAAACTGGACAAGTTTAGGGAGCTAGTGTGATCCTGCCCCATATTGCAAACGAAAGAGCGGTCAATTTTCAACACATCGATCGCGAAGCGGTGCAAGTAACTCAAGGAGGAATAGCCTGTTCCAAAGTCATCCATGCACAACTGTACTTTCAAGGCTTGCAGTTGCTGAAGCGTCAGCATGGCAGTGTCAGTATTTTCCATCAAACAGCTTTCTGTGATCTCTAGCTTCAAGCTGTGGGGATTAAGGCCAGTCTTCTGAAGAATCTGATTGATCTTGTCGTGTAGTCCCGGTTGTGAAAACTGCTTGCTGGAGAGATTGACACTAATCACAAAGGGGGAAGGGTACACTGCCTGAGCTGCTCTGCGGCGAAGTCGCATCTGGGCAGTCTGGCCGTCTTCACCTGCTAAAGGCTGCCTTGGCTGGACCGGCAACCCGTAGTCTAAGTGGGGAAAGGTAAGTTGCCAGTAACGCATTTGGTGACAGGTTTCCCAAAGCATCCACCAGCCAATCGGCATAATTAACCCTGTTTCTTCTGCGATCGGAATAAATTCATCCGGTAGGATAAGCCCCCGCTGAGGGTGCTGCCACCGCACTAGGGCTTCAAATCCGGCAATCCGACCCGTTTTGAGCGAGATAATCGGTTGGTAAAGCACTTGAAACTCACCACAGTGGAGTTGCCGCAACTCTACTGGATCGATGTCACTGCTCAAAAAGCGGTTCTGGGAAGGGAGTAGCTCATGGTGAGACCCTGCGATCGCAGGTAACTTTTCAACGGCCCGGCGTAAGTCAGTTTCGATTGCTAAGCGAGCAACAGCCTGCGTATGCATTGCGGAGTCGAATAGCTGATGTCGTGCTCTACCCTGAGCCTTGGCCTTGTAGAGGGCAATGTCAGCATCCCGCAACAGATCCTGGGGCTGGTCATAGGTGGCGGCAAGGTGATCACCCTCAGCATTCAGTACAATGCCAATGCTGGCTGTGGTAAATACCTCATAGGAGCGGGATTTACCTGGTAGCTGGAGATGAAATGATCGCGTTAGTTCCTGGTGGATGCGCTCTGCGACCTGATAGGCAGTATTGCGATCCTCAATTCCATCCAGGAGGATGGTGAACTCATCTCCCCCTAGTCGCGCTACCGTATCTGCTGGACGCACTGCCCGCTTCAGCCGTTGGGCGATCGCAATCAAGAGTTGATCGCCGATTCCGTGCCCCAGGCTGTCATTGATATTCTTAAAGCGGTCTAGATCGAGGTATAAGACAGCAAACAAATATTTGTCAGCCGGTCCCCTATGGCGCTGTGATTGGGCAAGGGCTTGTCCTAAACGGTCTAAGAATAAGGCCCGGTTAGGCAAACCTGTCAGTGAATCATAAAAAGCGTTCTGCCGCAACTGCTCTTCCGTCCGCTTGCGCTCTAAGGCATTGACAAAAACTTCACCCACAATTTTCAGCAGGGCAATACTGTCTTCGCTCCAAGTCTTTTCAGAACGGACTGAGGTAAAGCCGAGAAAACCTAGCAAAGTACCACCGTGGAGCATGGGCACCATTACACAAGCACGAATCTCTCGCTGTTGGAGCACTTCTTTTTCCACTTCGGCTTCTGGGGGCAGTGCCGCCACGCTGGGAATATGCACAACCTCACCCCGATTAAGCTTTTGGGCAACCTGGGGGAACGTCGTCACGGGCAGCCCCTGCCACAGATCAAACTGGGATTTAATACCGGCCGCACACCACTCGTAGCGGTAGTCCAACTTTGTGCCGTTGTCGCATAGCAGGAACAGATAACTGCGATCGACCTGGGCAAACTCCGCGATCGCTTGTAAGGCGTTGTTAAGGCCCTGGTCAATCTGATCGGTTCTCAGGTTAATGAAGCGAATCGCAAGCGCCGTGATCAAGGCTTCAAATTCAAGCCGGTAATTTAATTCGGCATGGACATGATAGTGCTCTGTAACGTCTTCCACCGTTCCCTGGTAGTACAGTGGATTACCCTTTTGATCGCGAATTACCCAGGCATTTTCGGAGATCCAGATGATCCGGCCATCCTGACGATAGACCTGTGATTCAAACCCTGTCACCACACCCTGAGTTTGGAGTAAATCGATAAACTCTATCCGTCGCTGCGACTGCACGTAAAGCTGATGAGTAATGTTTGTCACTTTGCTCATCAAGTCTTCTGGGGACTGATAGCCATAGATCTGTGCCAGTTTTGGATTAGCACTGAGGTAGGTGCCGTCAGGAGTGGTTTGAAAAATTCCTGAGATCGCGTTCTCAAAAATGCTACGGTACTTCGCCTCAGCGGTTTGAAGTGCTGCTTCTGCCCGCTTACGTTCGGTGACATCCTGAGCGGCTCCCAAAACCCCCGCGATCTTTGATTGATTGGAGTCCCATTGCAGGCGAGCGTAATTTCTCACCCAGCGGATTTCGCCCGTTGGCATCAAAATTCGCAGTTCCTGGGTACTGGATTGCTCAGCGAGTAGGGCCTGGTAGTGCTGCTCAACTAGGGGAAAATCATCCGGATAAATAATATCCCTCCAACCCTGTGGGCCTTGGATTTCTGCTAGGGTGTAACCCGTGAGCCGGTAAAAGGCTTCACTCACCCATTCAATGCACCAATCCCCCTCCGGGGTGGCACAGACGAAATAAGTAAAGTCAGAGGTTAACTCTGAAATCGTACGATAGCGTTCACTTTCCGGCTGGGCTACTTCTGCTGGCTGGGGTGTCCTATTCTCAGCTATTGGAATATCCTCCACTCGCTTACCTTGATCATCTTGGTGGGACACGATTGGCTCTAACAGAGGGTGATGCTGCTCCAACTGTTCTTCAGCCATCAGCGACTGGCGCCGGGTACGAAGATATCCCCAGAGTAGTATGCTCAAGGCAAAGAAATAAAGGAGATGCCAAAGTGCCGTGAAGCGAGCGCCAGATTGGAGCACTGGTAGGACTTGCGGCAGACTCAACGCTACCAATAATACTGGTAGGCCAGCTAACGACAAAAGTCGTAGCATAATTTCTCTCAGCGATCGCAAGGGGGCGGGTCTACTGTAGATTTCCCATTTACCCGCCCAAGTTACACTGAAAACCAAATTTAGGATATAGCTTGAACTTGACGCGGGAGTTCTACTTTGAACCTGGAGCCAACACCAACTGAGCTTTCTACACTAATTGTTCCTTGCATTAGGTGAACCAATTGTTTTGTGATTGCTAAGCCCAAACCAGTGCCGTGGAACCGCCGTGTCGTCGTCTGATCAACCTGCCAAAATTCCCTAAAAATGTGCTCTAAATCCTCGGTGGCAATGCCAATTCCCGTGTCCTGGACAACAATTTCTAGGCGATCGGGAGAACGTTCCCACACCTCTACGTGAACACTGCCAACGTTGGTGAACTTAATCGCGTTCGAGATCAGGTTTGCCAGGATCTGTTGCAGGCGGAGGCTGTCGTTAATCACAATGCAGCTCGTCAGCGGCGAATGAAACTGCAAATCTAAGTGCTTCTGATCAGCCAGAGAGCGCAGTTCTTCTGTCGTTGCGTTTACCTGCTGCACCAAGTTGAATTCTGCCAGGTTAAGCACCAGACGACCGGATTCAATTCTAGAAAGGTCAAGAATATCGTTAATCAAGGCCAGGAGGTTCTTGCCATTGTTGAGAATGCGCTCGACCATGTTGGCTTGCTGATCGGCCAGCCTGTTTTGACCTTGACGCAGCAAGAGTTGAGAAAAGCCAATAATCGCATTCATAGGAGTCCGCAGCTCGTGGGACATCGTTGCTAGAAACTGTGACTTTAGCTGGGCTGCCTCTAGGAGTTTCAGGTTTTGCAACTGAATTTGTTGCCGCTGAAACTCCAGCTCCTGATTTTGCTGAGCCAAAGTATCGTTTTGAGTTGCCAGTTGGGCTTCTCGCTCTTCCAGGGCGTTGATTAAGCGGGCATTATTAAGGGCGATCGCCGCCTGTTCCCCAAATGCCATCAAAAGATAGCGGTTCTCTTGGTCAAAGGCTTTCACATCTTCCCAGTTGCCAATCACCAGCACTCCCAACCGTCCTGCTTGGGCAGATTCAATCGTCACCGCACACAGTGAGGCAGGGAGTTGGCCTGTAGCGCTCCTGTTGCCGGAGAGCAACTCCGGCTGCCCCGTCACGAAAACCTCGTTCAGCAATTCCGCTAGGACTAAGAACGTACGCTCATCGAGTTTGGCTGCCCCACTGCCAGCTTCTGCTGTTAGTTCCAAGCAATTTAATTGGGGGTTATAGAGCATGAGTGAGCAAAACTGGGCGTTCGGAATCACCTCCGCGATCGCATCGACCATCACTTGTAGTAGTTCACTTAAATCAGCCAGGCGCTGGTTTACCAAGTTGGTCAATCGTTGTAGGGTTCGCAGTTGTTGTTGTTGCTCGCCTAAAATCAGGATCGCCCGCCGTAAGCTCTTGCCCACGTCTCGCGCCTCGTGATAAAGTCGAGCGTTATCGACTGCCAGGGCGGTCCGCCGGGCTAGCTCTTCCGCCAAGGCTAGATCAGTGCTGGTGTACCTGCGCTCAGATTGGATATTCAGGCCGAAAGTGAGCACACCTAGCCTGCGAGTACGAGCAACTAATGGCACGGCTAACAAGGAGCGCATCTGGAGCTGGTGCATGAACTGGAGATGCTGCTCGCTGGTCGCAACTGCTTGCACCCACTCAGTGCTAACCTCGGAAATCAGTTTTGGCTCCCCGGCTTCTAGCAGCTGGGCAACCGGATCCTGTTTGAAATCGCAGTCGGGGACAAAATGTTGTACCTGGTTAAACCATTCCTGTTTTGCCGGATCCGCATGTTGCCAGGCCACACGCTCAATTTGGTGATTGTTGAGAACATCAAAAAAACAGAAGTCAGCCAGGGCTGGTATCCCTAAGCGCGCAATGCCAACCAGGATAGCTTTGTAGTCAAGGGAGGTGGCTAACACAGCACTCGCCTCAGCCAGAAACCGCTGAGCCTCCTGGCCCCGCTTGCGTTCACTAATATCACGAGAATTAACTACAACACTAGAGACGTTGGGATCACTTAAGAGATTATTAGCGATCGCCTCTAAATAGACCCATGACCCATTGACATGGCGAAATCGCAACTCCACCGGCAGCGCCACGCTGGGGGTTTCCAGAAGTTGATTGACGATCGCTTTTACCATCCCCGCATCTTCTGGATGGATCTTCTGGAAAGCGTTCTTGCCAATTAAGGTTGACGGGTGGTAACCCAAAATTCGGGTTACTGAAGGGCTGGTGTAGCTGATCGTGCCATCAGCCGTCAGCATCGTGGTGATATCCATTGAGTTTTGAACCAAGGAACGGAAGCGACTTTCGCTTTCTGACAACCGCTGGTTCGCTAGTACTATCTGCATTTGGGCCTCGCGCAGCCGCACAGCGTATTGTAGGCTACGAGCAAGGCTTTCTGGGGTAAGCTTGGCTTTGACCAGATAATCAGAAGCCCCGGCTTTCATCACCTCTACTGCAATTTGTTCATCTCCCTGACCAGTTAAAACAATTAGGGGAACCGTCAGGTGCATACTGCGAATTTTCTGAACCAGAGTCAGACCATCCCCATCTGGAAGTAAGTAATCCACGAACGCGCAGTCAAAGGTGTGTTCTTGTAAAGCGGCGATCGCACCTTTGCAGGTGTCAGCTTCTTGCCAGGCTAGTTGCAGACCTGCTGCCTGAAGCGCCCGGCGGACTAGTGTTCGGTCTATTTCGTCGTCATCGACCACTAGGATGTCAAGCACCTTTTCAGTCATTTAGGGTATTTCACTCAACGTCCAGTACTGGGTCAGGGTTGCTACCGCTTCTACAAATTTGCTAAAGGTGACGGGTTTAAGAATATATCCAGCCACATTTAACTTATAGGCTTCTACCTTGTCGCTATCCTCATCCGAAGTGGTTAAAACAATCACCGGAATCAGCTTCAGATCTGCATCAGCCCGCAGTTCTTGTAAAAACTCGATGCCCCCCATCTTTGGCATATTTAAATCCAGCAAAATTAATCGCTTTCGCGCGGGAACTACTGGTTCCTCACCATTACCGCGCAGCATCTGCAATGCCTCTAGCCCATTGGTTGCCACATGGAGCGACATCTTGATGTTGTTGCGTTTGAACGCCCGTTGGACGTTCATGACATCTACTTCATCATCATCAACCAACAGGAGATTTAGCATTCTGGCTTCCTTCATTTGATCTGGCGGTGGGATAGCTCGGCTAAGAAAAGTAAGTCCTGTCCTAAAGTTATTGCCACCCCAGCTGGCTAGTCCCTATTGACTTTCCACGACTCTTTGGCACTAGAGAGACCCATTTTGGCCCCTCTAGTTTAGTATTGAGCTTCTAAGAGCCTGGAAAATAGTCAACACTTCCCATGATACAAGGGCGAGATAGTGGAACGTTGTCTGGGGTAGTCAGCCCGTAACGCCCCTGCTAGCCAGAGAGGGACACGGAGCCGTTTAAGCTGACAATGCTAAATACATTTCCTGAACAATCGGGTTTGAGTGTTGGAAACAGTGATAGAATTTCCTGACGCTTATCAGTTCTAGTGACGCTCAAACACTAGAGGTAAACAATATTTTCGTTGGTGCAACGGAATCAGCCGCCGAAACTATTGTTTCTGGGGAAATTCCGGGGTAAGTCCGGCCCTATCCTGCAACTGTGAGAAACATTACTCCTAGCCAGGATGGCCGCCGGTAGGATTCATCACTTTAAGGTGCGAGGTACACAGATGAGATCTGCTTCTATTAACAGGCTTGGTTCTGCCCAGAGGGCCGTTAGGTTAACCCTGTCTGTGCCTGGGCAAGCACTGCTCTTCACTTCACTTTGTAGCCTGACGCTCTGGACAATCTACTTCTCGGATTATCCAGCAGCCCACAACTCTGCCCACTCCCTTCGCCACCACACGGCCCTAGTTGCTTGCCATTAACTATCTGGCATTGCAGTTAGTAGAGATCACTCAGATTTCTGCTTCAAGCGATTTGGCTCGGCTAATCAGCATTGCTTGTCTGGTCGTACCGCCTGATCTGAGTTGCAAGGTCAACTCGCTCTGCCCACCCAACGGTTCAACCCGCGACTAATCCGCTTCTCTGAGCTAGCTCCTGCCTTTTGAGGCGGAAGTGATAAAACCACAGTATCCGGCGTGATTAGCTCTGCAATTATTCACTTCCCTGGGGCATTCATTGGAAAATGCCAAAGTTCACTTGCAGATTTTTATCTCGCCAAAAAATCACTGGTTGACGACAGACTTTCCAATTATGGAAGGTACACGGCTGGCTGTAGAGGCCCAAGGTTCAAAGTGCAGGGGAGCACCCACATCTACTATGGGCTTTATTACAGGGGCAACAGCTAGAACTGTGAGGCCCAGAGCCAGCAGCCAGCTAAGACTACTTGAACTTACTCGGCAAGACACAAAATCTCTAGAATTTAGCTTTTTGAACTGATAACTGCTACCGGACAGCTCGCCTGGCGGAGAATCGTGTCTACTCGATGACCAAAAAAAGCCCGACCCGTAATCATCCGCAGGTGACTGCCCAGAACAATCAGATCCACCTGCTGACTCTGGGCGAACTCAAGAAGTTGACGTTCTGGGCTCGGTCCTTTAAGAACATAGATTTTTACCTCGGCGCCTAAGCTGCGGGCGATTACAGCCTGCTGCTCAAGAATCTGCTCGGCGATGGCCGCAGCTGAGTTGATTGCCTCCCGCTCGAAATGGATGTACTCAACTTGGGGCAAATTAACAACATTAACCAGCAACACAAAGGCCCCGGTTTGGGCGGCAATGGTACTTGCTATTTCAACGGCATACTTGCTGTCCTCTGTACCAATAGTTGGCACTAAGATCCGGCTGATCTTTTGGTAGGCAATAGGGGAGGACTGGTCCTTGTCTAAGGGCAGACCTGACTTCACAACCATCGTTGCACAGGCGGCCTCTTGAACGACTCGGTCAACTAGCACGTTGAAAAGGGAACGATTTGAGCGTCCTTGCTCAGTTGCTCCCATCACAATCAAGTCGTAGCCCCTGCTAGCTTCTTTAAGAATTACCTCGGCCTTATTTTGGCCAGATTCCATTCGGGTTTGTAATGTTGTCCCCTCTGGTAGATGCATCTCCTCGGCTACGGCTGTGAAGGCAGCCTCAGCCGACTGATCTTTAATCGTTTCTACCTTTGTCTTCGCTGCTTTGCGCTGGGGTTTCTTGTCACTAGCAGCGAATAGCGCTGTTACCTCGATTAAATTCTGGTGGGCCATATGGCTGACTAACTGCGAGGCAAGCTGCACGTTGGTTCCTCCTCGGGTAGGAATTAGCACCCGGCGGATGTTCTTAACAAAGCTACGGCTAGCATGATCTTCTTTTTCCAGGCGAGCCGCTTCCTCTTCCCCAATTACAACCTTTGATAACGTCCAGCGCAGCAGGGGGGGGGCCATCAGTGAGGTGACAATTGCAACCATGACAATAATCGAGTACATAGATTGGCTGAGCACGCCCAAGGATAGACCGATCGTGGCAACAATAATTTCCATTGCCCCACGGGCGTTCATGCCTGAACCCATTGCCAAGCCTTCCCAGTGGCTGAGACCACTAATCCGTGAACCGATATAAGCTCCGCTAAATTTGCCAATACAGGCCACCGCCAGAACAATCAGGCCGACAATCAAGGTTTGCGGTACTAGCAGTTGCAGCAAGTTGACCTTCAGGCCAGCCGCCGCAAAGAAAATGGGGGCTAAAAATCCAGCGGTGATCACCTCCAGGGTATGACCGGCTTCGCGGCTAAACCGCGGAGATTGACCGGCAAGGATCCCTGTTACAAAAGCACCAAGGGCCGCCTCCAGTCCTAACCAGTGGGTGAGAGCTGCTGCCCCCAGAGACAGGATCAGTACCGTTGATAAATTAGCTGTCGTTCCACCGATGTTGTCGTCCACCCACATTAAAACTTGAGCCATCAGCTTGCGCCCAACTGTTAAGGCAAACCCGAGGAACAAGACTGCTGCGCCAATAGAAGTGAAAACTGTAATCAGATTAAACTTACCGCTACTCGCTAAACCGGCAACCACAGACAGCAAAATCCAGCCAATTGTATCGTCTGTCATCCCCGCCGCTAGAGTAACTTGACCGATATCACGGCGAATCAGCTTCAGATCCATCAGCACTTTAGCAATCACGGGAACTGCGGAAATACTCATCGCCGTGGCAATAAACAAGCTGAATACCAGACGTTGAGATGGATCAGCTAAAAAGCTTTCTGGCAGCAGCCAGCCCAAACCCAGGCCGGTTGCAAAAGGAATAATAATACCACCAAGGGAAATTATCAGGGCAGTCCTACCCTTGCGCACTATCAGGTTGAGATCAGTTTCTAGCCCGGTGACAATTAGCAAAAATAACACCCCTAACCAGGAGACCACGGACAGCAAATCCGACTGCAGCTGGCTTTGCGGAAAAATAAAGCCATGTAGGGGTGGTAGAACCCAGCCAAACAGAGAAGGACCGAGTAGCACCCCTGCCAGCAGTTCACCGACAACCGGCGGTAGGTTAATCCGCCGCGTTAGCTCTCCTAAACCCCGTGCGGTCAGGAGCAATAATGTTAGTTGTAAGAGCACTAGTAGTAATTCGTGGTGGCCCAGGGGCTTGATCACTCCCTTTGCTGCTGCTTGAGCAGCCAGCATAGGCCAGAATAGCGGGGTAAGATTTTCCATGGCGCCTTTCTACTAAACTAATGGTGCTAACTGAGTGATAGACGATATTGATATAGCCATCTTCGTCGGTCTGTAGACCATACTCCTGAGCTACAGATTGAATGCTGCGATTGTAAAACTGTGGTGAGGTTGGAAAAAATTTTAGACCCGACGTCCGACCTTCTTCAGTGGCAGACTGCTGTCAGCATTGATAATAGTGTCTCCACTATCATCCACTTGTTCCATGTCTCTCGTCGGCGGATGTACATATTGACTGGGTCTGCAATCTTAGTATGGAAAACAGTTATCTATCAGCACCACCATTACACCTTAAAAGCGCTCAAATAAGCTCTCAAAGGTAGAGCTTTGGACAGCTTACAGTAACACTTGAAACATTCGTTGAATGCTTAGTGCAGACGAAAACCTGGACTGTTGATATAGGTCAAGCGTATCCACGATTTGTAACAGCATATCTCGATAAATAGGTATGTAGCACGATTCATGAATTTAGTATTGAAGATGCGATCGCACCAGAATACTGCTTAGAGCTAGCAGTTTCGCCAAGTCCACCAGGCGAATCGAAAAGAAAAGGCGATGAGCAATAGGGTGAAGTAGCCTAGAGTGGCATATCCCCAGCGAGGATAGCGGGCAAGCAACATGCCCAGCGCGATCGCCAGCGACACAATTCCGTAAGCGTAGCGATCCACGGAACTTAAACTACCAGAGGCCAAGATTAAGGCCAAGGCACAAAAGCCATAGACAACGACGACAGTGCTGAGCCTGTGGCGTAAGTGCCACAACAGGTAGCCACCCCCCAAAATCATGATTGCTTTGATGAACTCTGTGCCGAATGCCAGACCATCTACCAACAGCCGAAACCAAGCCAGCCAATCTAGGCCCAAGGAAGCCCGCCATGCCTGCTGCACATGGACAAAGGCTAAGGGATCGGCAAACCGAATACCACAGTAGATACTGAACAATAGCAGTCCTCCGCCGGTAGCTAAACCTGCAACATAGGCAGTCGCTGGCCTGCGTTCTCTCCAGGCTGTGATCAGCAGCGCTGGTACAAGTGCAGCACCCGTGATCCGGGTTGCACTCGCCATTGCTCCCCAGAGGGCTGCTCGAAGATGCTGGTGGTTATCAAAGGCTTGTAAAGAGGCTGTACTCAAAAACAGAAATAACCCCTCTGTGTAAATTACTGTGCCAAACAGGGAGTAAGGGCACCAAGCCAATACTGCCGTTGCCCACCTGGCAGTCTCGGTACTATGGCGCTCCTGCACCCAATGGTAGAGAACCAGCAGTGACCCCAAAAATGCGAGGTTATTTACCAGTGTCCCGGCGACTTCAAACGGTAAGCCGAGCAGCATCACCCCACGAGTAATCAGAGGAAAGAACGGAAAGAAGGCGATATTGCTGTACTTGCCATCGGTAAAGCCGTAGCCAGAGGTAGCGATCGTCTTGTACCAGGCACCATCCCAATGGGCAAAAAGTTGCCAACCAGGGGTGGGAATATAATTGGGAACAAACCCTAAGTGTGGGTAGGAGTGATTTACAGGTGGTAGGTGTAGTAATGGCGCAACTCCCTGCATGGCAACCACTACCACGACTCGGCTCAGAAGCCACATAAAGATGATAAAAATAAGGCCATTGGTCCATCGGCTCGCCATAACCTTCAAAAAATTGCAGGCAGTTGTCTTTTAATGAACAGAATTTTAGCTGGACAAGTATCTATCTATAATGCTCCGCTTCTTCCGAACAGATCTAAGCAGTTCGCAACAAGCCTCTATGCTACGTCCTGAACAGGCATAGACCTTGGAATGCAGAGTAAAAATGGGATGCTTCTAGTGGCACATGCTCCGAAGTATCTGGAAGATACCAACTAAAGATCAATCTATATTCTTAACCAGTAAGCTAATTCTGTTCCCTTACTTGGACCAAACTAGGTCAAATCCTGCTCGAATAACCTCTAAACCCATTCATCATGAAACCATCTTCATTACAAGTTTTTCTAGATATTGCAACTGAGGCGGCCCTGGCTGGTGGTGAGGTACTGCAAGCTTATTGGGGGAAGCTAGAGGGCGTGGAAGAAAAAGGTCGTCCAGGAGACTTGCTCACCGTAGCAGACAAAGCAGCAGAAGTCGCTGTACTGGATGTTTTACAACGTCATTTCCCTAACCATCAAATCTTGGCAGAAGAATCTGGGCATCAGGGGGAGCAACAAAGCCCATACCTCTGGGCAATTGATCCGCTGGATGGTACAACAAACTACGCTCACCAGTATCCATTCTGGGCTACTTCTGTCGGTCTACTCATTGAGGGGGTGCCGCAGGTGGGGGTCATTTTTGATCCGCTTCATAATGATTTATTTCGGGCCGCCACTGGGCTGGGAGCAACTCGTAACCGCCGGCCAATTCAAGTTTCACAAACAGCAGATTTGAGTAAAAGCCTTTTAGTGACTGGATTTGCCTATGATCGCCAAGAAACCCCTGACAACAACTACGCCGAGTTTTGTCACTTAACCCATATCACTCAAGGCGTACGCCGCAGCGGCTCTGCATCGATTGATCTTGCCTCTGTAGCCTGTGGCCGATTGGATGGCTACTGGGAGCGAGGACTATCCCCTTGGGATATTGCCGCCGGAATTGTGATAGTTCAAGAGGCTGGTGGTAAAGTTACAGCCTATGATGGTAGTCCCCAGGAGCTTGATTCTGGTCGCATCCTCGCAACCAATGGGCGAATTCACGAAGCCCTGAGCCAGCAGTTACTGGAAGTACAGCCACTGCCTGTAATCACAGGTGGATAGGTCAAAAATACTGTTAATTACCAAGCGCTGTAGAAAAGAAGTTTTGGCGTCTCGTCTAAGCTGGAGCCGCTTTCTGCCGCCTTTGGCATCAAAAAGAAGGCCATTTCCGTAAACTACACTAGAAGGAATCAAAGCAATGAGATAATGCGGGATGTCTTTTCAAAGCGATCGGGGGCTAGCTAAGTTTGATTATGTGGACCACCATGCCATCTTAGGAATACCTATTGACGGGAAGGTAGGTGATATCCGTAAGCGTTATCTCAAGATTGCTCGAAGTTTACACCCAGATAGCTGTATGGAAGGTGATAAACAACTTGCCAGCCAGCTGTTATCAAAATTGGTCAACCCCGCCTATGAAAAGCTGACTCAAGATAAAGAGCGCACCGAGTACGAAGTTTTACTTAGGTTATTAGGCCAGCGGGTTCTTCAGCAAAAAAACGGTGTTGAACTGAAGAGTGAATTAGCTCAGCAGTTGTTTAGGGCCAATGACCCAGACAATTTCTATAAAAATTCTGTACAGGATATAGCCGAGAAGCAATACCAAGTGCTGGACCAGGCGATTGAACTGATCGGCGAACTGAGTGAGTTGAACCTGGCCTACCTGGTGGTGAAAGCAGGCAAGGGAGAAGTGACTATTGGGAGGCCAAAGCAAAGTCTAACCCCTGGAAGTACTGGTGCGGTACAAGCTAGCTCCTTGACTCCCCAGCAGCAACCAGCCACCCCGGCACCCCCACCTCAGGTCAGCACGCCTTCCCCCAATCAAACGTTTGTTAACCAGTATTACCGGCGAGCCGAAGAATTCTTAGCTAAAAACAACCTGCAACAAGCAATTTTAGAACTTCGAGATGCGCTGAAGTTAGAGCCAAGCCATAGCCGATGTCACGCTTTAATCGGTACAATCTACCTACGGCAAAACCAAATAACTATGGCTAAGGTGCATTTAAATCAAGCCTTAAAGCTTGATCCGAAAAATGCTATCGCCCTGGCGGGTAAGCAGCAGTTAGACAAGTTAGAGCAAAAAGGTAATGCCGCAAAGCAGAGTGGTGGTTTATTTGGTTTGTTTGGCGGTAAGAAAAAGTAAAGCGAATGATTTATCAACCGCCTAGTGGGGCCAGGGATTTATTACCCTTAGACGTTGCCCAGAAGTGCTGGATTGAGCAGCGTCTTCAGCAAGTATTTAACTGCTGGAGTTATCAGCGCATCATCACGCCGACCCTGGAGCGGTTGGATACCTTAATGGCTGGGGGAGCAATTCAGCCGGAAACGGTCATTCAACTTCGTGATGCGGAAGAAGCCATTCTTGGCCTGCGCCCAGAGTTAACTGCTTCTATTGCTAGGGCTGCTGTCACCCGGATGGCCGGAGTCACTTATCCTCAACGGCTCTACTACAATGCCAATATTTTTCGCCAGACCCAAGATAGCTATAGCAGTCAACAGGAATTTTTCCAAGCAGGGGTGGAATTATTAGGTTGCTCTGGATTGCTGGCTGACGCAGAAATTCTCTTACTGCTGGCAGACTGTTTGGATAGCTTGGGCCTCCAGCGCTGGCACCTAATTTTAGGCGAAGCAGAACTAACGCGATCGCTACTGGCTGATTTCCCTCTGCCTTTGCGCGAACAAGTGCGTCATAGTATTGCCCAGCTAGACCGTGTCGCCCTGGAAGCTTTATCTCTATCCCCACAACTTCAACAGCGGGCACTTTTCCTACTCGATTTGCGTGGTAAGCCAGGGGATGTTCTGCAACGGGTTGGGGGGTTAGACCTTGCCCCAGCCCAGCGATTAGTCCTCAACAATCTCAAATCTTTAGTTGAGGTCCTAGGGGAACGATTCTCGCTCACCCTCGACCTCAGCTTGATTCAAACCTTTGATTACTACACAGGGCTTGTATTTGAGGCAGTGATTGACACAGAATCTGGAGTGCAAGTGTTAGGTAAAGGAGGACGCTACGATCAATTGCTCAGTTTATATCATCCTCAAGGGCAACTAGTACCTGGGATTGGATTTGCCCTAAACATTGAAGACTTGCATCAAGTCCTGCTGCCCACTGCTCAGCTGCCGCAGCAAACCCCAGCCAGTGATTGGTTGGTGGTACCAGAGGACGAGCAGGCGATCTCCGCTGCTTTTACCTATGCTCAGCACCTGAGAGCAGAGGCAAAGCGAGTTGAAATTGATCTGGTGCCTCGAACAACAGAATCTATTTGGGAATACGCCCGTCAGCACCGGATCCCTCAGATTGCCTGGGTTTCAGCAGATGGCTCCCCTCGGATCATTGCCCCACCTGCTTAGGCAAGCTTCAGAGCTGAGGCATTTAGTCGCTGGCTCATCCATTAACCTGCACAAGTCAATCCAGAGAATCATTTATGCTGACCATTGCCCTCCCGAAAGGAGCGTTGCTAAAAGATAGCATTCGCTTGCTGAAGTCCATTGGCCTAGATTTTAGTGGGTTTCTTGAGCCAGCCAACCGCCAATTACAAGTGTTTGATGCCACTGGAACTGCTAAGGCTTTCTTAGTCAGAACTCAAGATGTTCCCGTCTATGTCGAGTACGGGCAAGCTCAGTTGGGAGTGGTTGGCTATGATGTGCTGCGGGAAAAACAGCCACAGGTTGCCCAGTTGATGGACTTGAGGTTTGGGCGTTGCCGTCTATCGGTTGCGGTCAAACAGTCCAGTAGTTACCGTTCCGCTCTAGAACTACCAGCTCACAGTCGGGTGGCGTCTAAGTTTACCTATTGTGCCCACGCCTACTTTCGTGATCTGGATTTGCCGGTTGAGATTATTCCGCTCTACGGTTCCGTGGAGCTAGGACCCATTACTGGCATGTCGGCAGCGATTGTGGATTTGGTCTCGACTGGACAGACTTTGCGCGAGAATGGTCTGGTAGAACTAGACGTTTTGTTTGAAAGTACAGCACGGTTGATTGCCCATCCCTTGAGCTACCGTCTGGATAGCTATCGCTTGCATCATTGGGTTGAGCAATTGCGCTCAGCCACGGTAACGACCTAACTGCGACTTCCTAACGAAACGCCCAGAATGGATTTTAACAAGTTTCTATGACCGCTTCTCCTCTGGCCTCGCCAGCTCAATCTCGGACTCGTGAGAGCGACTGGCGGTTATTTTTGCGGCTGGTACCCTATGCCCGTCGTCACAGCCGTCTACTGTTGGTGACCGGGGTTCTCCTGGTGCCCCTGGCGGTAGCAGGTGCGGTGCAGCCGATCTTAATTGGGCAGGCTATTGCCCTGCTGCGCCAAGAACCTACCACCTTTTTGCTGTTGAAGG
Source organism: uncultured Synechococcales cyanobacterium (assembly GCA_902806435.1). Taxonomy (GTDB): domain Bacteria; phylum Cyanobacteriota; class Cyanobacteriia; order Thermosynechococcales; family Thermosynechococcaceae; genus CADCWO01. Next base: position 25,402 of record CADCWO010000121.1, read on the forward strand.
ACCAAAACTTAGCCACCGGCATTAACATCTTGGCGGGGCTATTGCTACTAACGGTAGCCGTGCGGTTTAGCTTCCAGGCTATTCAGGGCTACCTGGTCCAAAAGGTGGGCCAGCAGATCACTGCCGATATTCGCAACGATTTGTTTGATCATGTTACCTCCCTAGCAGCGCGCTTTTTTGATCGCACACCCGTCGGCCAATTGATTACACGTTTGACTAATGACGTTGAGGCTTTGGGAGACGTATTTTCGACCGGTGCGATTGGGATTGTCAGTGATTTGCTATCGATTGTCGTGATCGCGATCGCTATGTTTCTGCGGCAGTGGCAGTTGGCAGCGCTACTAGTGCTGATGTTGATCCCAGTCATGGGCTTAATTCTCTACTTCCAATACCAGTACCGCAAAGCAAACTACAAAGCACGGGAAGAACTTTCAGCCCTCAATTCTAACTTGCAAGAAAATATTGTCGGAATTGGGATTGTTCAATTATTCCGGCGGGAGCGGTTTAATTCGCAGCTGTTCCGTAAGATTAACCAGCGCTACATCGGTGAAGTGGATAAAACTATCTTCCACGACGCGGCAGTGTCTTCAACCCTGGAATGGGTAGGATTTGTGGCAATCGCTGGCGTCCTGTGGCTTGGGGGACTGTGGGTGATGCGCGACACCTTGGATGTGGGTAGGCTTACGGAGTTTATCCTTTTTTCTCAACGGTTATTTGATCCGCTACGACAACTAGCGGAAAAGTTTACTGCGATCCAAGCCGGTTTTACGGCGGTGGAGCGGATCAGCGGCATTATGAGAGAGCCGGTGGAGATTCGCGACCCAGAGCACCCGAAATCTTTACCCCCAGCTGAGGACGGCCCGCAAGGGGAAGTGCGGTTCGAGAATGTCTGGTTTGCCTATAAAGACGATGAGTACATTCTGCGGAACTTGAGTTTCACGATTCAACCCGGTGAAAAGGTAGCGATCGTTGGCCCCACGGGGGCTGGGAAAAGCTCGATTATCCGGCTGCTGTGCCGCCTCTACGAAACCACGCGAGGCCAGATCCTGGTGGATGGTCTGGATGTGCGAGATTTGCCACAAACAGAACTGCGTCGCCACATTGGCGTCATCCTGCAGGAGGGGTTTTTATTTGCCGGAGATGTTAAAAGCAACATTGCCTTAGGCGAAACCTATTCCCTGTCAGAGATCCAGGCGGCGGCTGAACAAATGAATGTGGCCCGGTTTATCGAGCAACTCCCCCAAGGCTATGACACCTTGCTGCGAGAGCGGGGCACAAATCTTTCCGGCGGGCAAAAGCAACTACTCGCTTTCGCCCGAGCTGCCATCCGCAATCCTCGGATTCTGGTGCTAGATGAAGCAACGGCGAACCTAGACGTGGCGACAGAAGGCCTGATTCAGGATGCCTTAGAGCACCTGCTTGTGGACCGAACGGCAATCATCATTGCCCACCGCCTTTCCACGATCCGCAATGCGGACCGGATTCTTGTCCTCAGTAAAGGCGAACTCGCAGAATCAGGTAGCCATGACCAGTTGCTCCGCCAGGGAGGAATTTACGCTAGTTTGTACCGACTGCAAATGCTTGGCCAAACGGTATGAGCTGGCGGAACGGCACTTATCCTGCCATTTCAGGATGACGTGAGGGATGGCTCACTGCTTCTACAGGTGGCTATTCGGCAGAGGCCAAATCATTAGTTGTTGGTCCATTGATCACCTGCCCCTGGTTATCAAAGCGTGAACCATGACAAGGGCAGTCCCAGGTTTTCTCACCAGAATTCCAGGCCACAATGCAGTGGAGGTGAGGGCAGACCGCTGAACGTTCGTGTAGTGCCCCTTGCTCGTCACAATAAACTGCTACTTTTTTGAGACCGCGACGGACTACCACTCCTGTACCGGGGGCGATCGCAGCCAAAGAAAGATCTTCACCCCCTTTTATCCAGTCCAGGTATTGGGTGGCAACATTTAAATTTTCTTGCACAAAATCAGTAGCAGCGCCGAGCGTGACTCGCGCCGGATCGTAGAGTGTTTGCCAGGGGTTGTCTCGTCCTAGGATTAGGTCGCTGATCAGGATGCCAGCGATCGTGCCGTTGGTCATCCCGGTGCCGGAATCACCCGTTGCAATATAGACATTTGCCCCATCGAGAGGATTGCGTCCAATGAAGGGCAGCCCATCAATGGGCTCCATCACTTGCCCTGACCACCGAAACTCGATCTGCTTCGCCATCGGGAACCTTTCACGCGTCCAGGTTTCCAGCCGCGTATAGCGGAGCATGGCATCATCGGCCTGCCCGGTTTTGTGATCTTCACCGCCAACGATCAACAGGTCATCGGTTTCTCCGCTCTTGCCAGGTGTCGCTACATTGGCTAGGCGCACGTAGTGGTAGGGGTCCAGCGTATCCCAGTAAAGCGCTTTAGGGATAGAACCCTTGGGAACTCGTGCCCCAATCACGTAGGTTTGGTAAGAAGCTTGCTTTGCAAACAGCCCAGAGCGGTCATTGACTGGAATATTTGTTGCAACAACAACAGCGTCCGCTGTGACCGTTAGGCCAGTCTTAGTTTCTACTCTTGCTGGGGAACCCCCCTCAATTTTGGTGACATGAGTTTCTGTAAAAATATGGCCTCCAGCTCCCTCGATCGCTTGCACCAATCCAGCTAGGTATTTCAGGGGATCAAACTGGGCTTGCCTCGGAAAGCGGAGGCAAGGCCCCGGATCGAAAGAATCCAGTGGCAAGCGAACCTGTTCAACATCCGTCAGCCCTGCGCGATGGGCTGCTGCTAATTCCTGCTCCAGAATATCTTCGGGCTCGCCTGGTACGTTAAACAAGTAGCCATCTAATCGCTCAAAGTCACAGTCAATCTTTTCCTCGGTCACAATTGCTTCAATCTGATCAATTGATGCAATCAGGCTTTGGGCAACTAACTGGGCCTCTTCTTTGCCCCGCAGCTGCTCCACTTCAAAGTAGCGATCGTCAAGCGCGCTGGCAATATGAGCCGTTGTCCGTCCCGTTTGGCCACCACCAACCGGTTTGTTATCCAGCACTACCACTGACTTCTGCTGGCGAGTCAGCAAGTAAGCCGTTGTCAACCCAGCAATTCCAGCCCCAATCACACAAACATCTGCCTGTGTACTCTCTGCCAATACCGGCTCTGACGGCACTTCTACTGTCTGCGTCCAGATCGATGTACTTTGCCCAGAAGTTCTGTTCATGCGTTCTCATATCCGTAATATTTCTTTACTTAGTGTAGCTAAGCCAGATCTTTCCTGCGGTAACCCTAAGCAAAAAATTAAACAATTACCAAAAACTTGAATAGAAAGCGGCACAAGAAAAAGACCACTTCTCATGGAAGTGGTCTTTACCTGAACTTAAGTTGAAGCGAAGACTACAAGTAATTAGTAGTCAAAGTCACCACCCATGCCAGCGCCTGCTCCAGCCGGAGCAGCATCCTTCGGCTCAGGTTTGTCGGCAATAATACACTCGGTGGTGAGGACCATCCCGGCGATCGAAGCGGCGTTTTGGAGCGCCGAGCGAGTCACCTTAGCTGGATCGACAATACCAGCTTCGAACATATCAACGTACTGATTAGTAGAGGCGTCAAAGCCGACATTAAAGTCTTTCTCTTTAACTCGCTCAGCAATGATTGCCCCATTCTGACCCGCATTTTCAGCAATCCGCTTCAAAGGAGCGGTTAAAGCGCGCTCAACGATGGTCGCGCCAATTAGCTCTTCACCTTGCAGATTGTCTGCCGCCCAGCTTGCTAGCTCTGGCGCTAGGTGAGCTAGAGTGGTTCCGCCGCCGGGAACAATTCCTTCTTCCACGGCTGCCTTAGTAGAGTTGATGGCGTCTTCTAGGCGCAGCTTACGGTCTTTCATTTCTGTCTCCGTTGCCGCACCGACTTTGACAACTGCAACACCACCAGCCAGTTTTGCTAGGCGCTCTTGCAGTTTCTCTTGGTCATAGGAAGACTCAGTTTCTTCCATTTGGCGACGAATCTGCTCACAGCGGGCTTTGACCGCAGCCTCATTACCTTCAGCAACAATTGTTGTTGTGTCTTTGGTAATTGTGAGCCGACGCGCTCTACCCATCATCTCCAACTTAGCGGTGTCAATTTTCAGACCGGCATCTTCCGTGATTACCTGACCACCAGTTAGGACGGCAATGTCTTCTAGCATTGCCTTGCGGCGATCTCCAAACCCAGGTGCTTTAACCGCAGCCACATTCAGCACACCCCGCAACCGGTTAACAACCAGGGTTGCCAGGGCTTCTTTTTCAATGTCCTCAGCTAGAATCAGCAGGGGCTTGCCAGAACGTGCCACTTGCTCCAGGATGGGCACTAAATCTTGAACCAGAGTAATTTTCTTATCCGTGATCAGGATGTAAGGGTCCTCTAGCACGGCTTCCATCCGCTCTGGATCAGTAGCGAAATAGGGGGAGATGTATCCTTTGTCGAAGCGCATCCCTTCCGTGACTTCCAGCTCGGTTGTCATGGACTTGCCTTCTTCCAGGGAGATGACCCCTTCTTTGCCGACTTTATCCATTGCCTCGGCGATCATTCGACCGACTTCTTCATCATTGCCGGCAGAAATTGTGGCAACTTGAGCAATTGCTCGGGAGTCTTCCACAGGACGAGAATGAGCGGAAATCTTCTCGACAATAAAGTGAGTAGCCTTGTCAACTCCCCGCCGCAGGGAGATCGCGTTGGCTCCAGCAGCAACGTTCCGTAAGCCTTCTTTAACCATCGCATGGGCTAAAACGGTAGCAGTGGTGGTGCCATCGCCCGCGACATCATTGGTTTTAGAAGCGGCTTGGCGGATCAGGGCCACGCCAGTGTTTTCAATGTGATCTTCTAGCTCAATTTCCTTGGCGATCGTCACACCATCATTAACGATCTGAGGAGCACCAAACTTTTTCTCCAATACAACGTTACGGCCCTTCGGTCCCAGGGTTACTGCTACCGATTCCGCTAATATATCCATACCCTTCTCTAGGGCACGGCGAGCATTTTCGTTATAAACAATACGTTTAGCCATAAGCTATCAGCCTCTCAGGGATACGTGGATCAAAGTGAACATTTATTGCAACTGCCTTGCCAAAGACTTTGGCAGGGTAAAAAGTTAGTTAGTCAACGACCGCCAGGATATCCTTCTCGGATAAAAGCACGTACTCGTCACCGCCAAGTTTGATATCAGTACCTGCATACTTGGAATACAGCACCTTGTCGCCAACCTTGATTTCAAGCTCTTGGCGAGAACCATCGTCATTGCGTTTGCCAGGACCGACTGCAGAGATTTCACCGATTTGTGGCTTCTCTTTGGCATTGTCAGGTAGTAAGATACCGCCTGCGGTTTTCTCTTCCGAAGCACTTACTTTGACAAAAACGCGATCGCCCAAAGGCTTAACAGTAGAAACACTTAAAGATATAGCGGCCATACAAAATTCTCCAAACGATACGGATACGCCAATGGAAAGGAAAGAACACTACAAGAGACTGGATTTTATATCCCATCTCCAACATCAAGAGAGCCTGCCAGTTAAGTTACTTTTGATAGACCCTCATGAAGGGGTTGAGTTTGACTAGGGTTAGACCTCAACACGGTCTCAGCTCTCAATCAAAATCCTTAATAAACTTAGCACTCTCAGTGCCTGAGTGCTAATCTAGCTAAGTCCAAAGATGGTTGCAATGAATAGTCTGTACGGGTTTCCGAACTTTTTCGTCCTAATCATCTTCAGGAGTCATATTGCATACCTAGATGCGATACACCAACAACCAAGTTCCGGTTCCCCAGTATGTAGCCTAAATAACTAAACCTTCTATTGAGTCAGCAGTATCCTATTCTCGCTTCAAGGTGAGGAGAGGGTATGGCTTATAAATATTACAGCTGGGTACTACCAGGAATACTCCTGGGCATATGGGGGATGGGTTCTTCAGCCGTTGCCAAGGAGTACCTGCTCAAATCCACACCAAAAACTGTGATCTGGGGTCGCCTTTATAAAAAAGATGCTCAGCCTGCCCTGAAAGTTCGATCGGGAGATATTGTGACTGTTGAAACAGTATCCCATGAAGGCATCTTAGAAGACCAAGCCAAAGATGGAACTGCGGCGGGGGCAATTGAATTTTTAACAAAAAAAGGCGTACCTGAAAAGGATATTTTGCAAGATCAGCTTACCGTGCGCGCCAGGGTTCCGCATGATGGGAAAGGGCCTCATGTCGTCACAGGTCCTATCTATGTGGAGGGGGCATTGCCGGGGGATGTGGTCCAAGTGCAGACCCTAAAAATTGCTTATCGTTCTCCCTATGGTTTTATTTCTAGTCGTAACGGCAAAGGAGCCTTGCCTGGAGAATACCCTGTGGGGAATAAAGTTGTTGATAGTAAATATGTCAAGGTAATCACCGACCCCAACCAAATAAAGAGTCTACTCAAATCTCGCAACGACAAAACAACAGTTCCCCTAAGCTTTCAGGACTTTGCACGTCAAGGTATTACCGGACTGGGTATTTTGCAGCCGGATAAACCGGGTTCTCAAGCCTATGAGATTCCGTTACGACCTTTTATGGGAATGATTGGTGTCGCACCAGCAAACGATAATGAAACGGTGAATTCTATTCCTCCTGGACGGTATGGAGGGAATATAGACCTTAAATTAATAACGGCGGGCACCTCACTTTACCTGCCGGTTCAAGTAAGGGGCGCACTGGTTTACACAGGAGATCCTCATTGCGCCCAAGGAAATGGTGAAGTTGCTCTCACAGCAATTGAGTGTTCCTTAACGCCTACCTTCCGCATCACCCTACGCAAGGATTTAAGAGGGATAAAAACCTTTACCCAACCATTTTTAGAGACACCGACTGCTTTTGTGCCCCTTGGTCTTAACCGTGACCTGGATGAAGCCATGAAGGATGCGGTGCGCAAAAGTATCACTTTTCTGACAGAGGTAACCCCCCTCAATGGTCAAGAGGCCTTGCAGTTTGGCAGTGCCGCCATCGACTTTGAAGTTACTCAAGTAGTGGATATTGTTAAAGGGATTCACGCGGTTATCAACAAGGACCTGATCAAGACTAATCAGCTAAAAAAGGTCAACAGCCCTTAGTCAACTACAAATCGCTAGCTTTAGGGCAGTTTGAAGCTACTGAATCAATCAAGTTCAATCCGAAAATCTTTCTCAGGTATGCTTAGCAGTGGATCGTTGCAGGTTTTGTAATGAGACAAATTAGCCGGTGGGCTCAAGTTCTAACAGCAGTAGTTGTCGTGATAGGTCCGGGCACCACCTGTACAGCTGAGACTTCAGCCTACATTAACTACTGGGACTTGACTTCCTCACGAACCCCTATTGAACTACGCTTAGATCAAAAATTAGTCACTAAAAAGTATTCACCTAAGGAAATAATGCCTTCCCAGGCGTTTCCTGCTGGTCAATACGCCATCTGGGTGAACAGTCAACCTAGAAGGCGGTGGTTAGCAAATATTCGCCTGAAAGCTGGGCAGTTTTACACCCTAGTTCTGCTCCGAGATGCCTCTACTGTAAAAACAATTGTCCTGAACAATTATTTAGCAAAACCAGAACCCACGCTAAGGCTGATGAATTTAGCGCCAGTTAAAGTGCAGGTCAGTATCTCAACCAAGCCTTTGCTTGAAATCAAACCAGGTGAACAACGGAATGTACCGGTTAATATTACCAATGCTTCTGCTGTGGGCTTAGTCTCGGTCAAAGTAAACAGCCCAACAGGCCGCCCTAGCTCTGGTGAAGGAACCTTTGGCGTAGGTCCTGACCATCCGTCTGTTTTATTGATTGACCAACCAGGGACCGCTCTACGGCTAACTCGTTGGCAGTATGACCAATGTGCTGTTCGCATTCAGGCATTCAATTATGATGATGCCTGTGGGCACTCGGACTAGAAGGCTATCTAGGTTGGGGGCAAGTCAATGGCTGCTCACCACTTTTTATAAGGCAAAAATTTACCGGACATGATCACCTGCACGCGATCGCCTTTGGGATCTGATTGTTTCTCTACATCCAAGGTGAAATCAATCGCACTCATGATACCGTCGCCAAACTTCTCGTGGATCACGGCTTTGAGGGGCATACCGTACACCTGCATGATTTCGTAGAAGCGATAGATCAGCGGATCGGCGGGAATCACCGGGTCTAACGATCCTTTAAGTGGGCACTCTACTAGTGCTTGGGCAACCTCTGGACCCAGCCCCAAGGCAGACACCAGTTGAGTAGCTTCTGCTTCAGAAGCACTGGCCTGACGATAGATCACGGCAGCAATCCAGACTTCGTCACGTCCCAGGGCTTGTTCTAAGTCGGTGAAACTAATTCCTTTCTGGCGCTTGGCATCCAATAGTTTTTGGGTAATTTCGGGAATTGCCATTCACCACTCCTTGATTCTGTGATTTCTCTTGGTAGCCGCTCGTCAACCATTACACACCTCAAAAAGTTTCTCAAGTCGATCACATTAAATGCGTCCACCCAAAAACAGCTAAAACTCTCTAGGCTTCTAGCCAATCGAAGTTTAATGGGACAAGTTACTCTGGCTTTAGTTGTAGTAGAGATTCAGCGTTTGATTTGTAATTGAGACTACTGTTCAGGCTTCGCAACTCAGCTCACCAGATTTTTGGGAAAACAAAAGATTTTCCCGGTAATCTACCGGACAATCAATCACTGCCGGAACTTCTTGTTCCAGAGCCGTTTTCAGGGTGGGGAGAAAATCTAAGCTTGATTCAATCCGGTAGCCTTTGAGCCCCATGCTTTCTGCCAGCTTGACAAAATCAGGGTTGCTAAAGTGAACAAAAGCGGGTTGGAGTGACTGAGTTTGTTGTTTCCACTCAATCAAGCCATAGCCACCGTCATTGAAAATCAGCGTCACAAAGGGAGTCCCAATCCGCAGGGCGGTTTCGAGTTCTTGCATGTTCATCATAAATCCCCCGTCCCCCGTGACAGCGACAACTTTGCGTTGGGGATAAACCAGTTTGGCTGCTAGGGCACCTGGGATAGCAATCCCCATCGCTGCAAAGCCATTGGAGATGATACAGGTGTTAGGGCGATCGCAATGGTAGTGCCGCGCCATCCACATCTTGTGGGCACCGACGTCAGAAATCACAATATCCTCTGGTCCCATTACCCGCCGCAGGTCGTAAATTAGCTTTTGTGGCCGCATCGGAAAACTGTCGTCCTGGGCATACTGCTCATAGTCGGCGCGAATATTATCCCGCAGCTGTATCCCATAGGGGTCGGGTTTGCCTTGGCGATTACTACGTTGTTGAATCTCCCGCAGGGAATCGGCAATATCGCCCACAACTTCAACCATCGGAATATAGCTGCTGTCAATTTCTGCCGGAGTTGAGCCGATATAGACAATCGGAATCTCCCCTTTGGGGTTCCACTTTTTTGGGGAGTATTCAATCAAGTCGTAGCCAATCGCAATCACCAAATCTGTGTTGTCAAAGCCACAACTGACATAATCGCGCTGCTGCAACCCCACCGCCCACAGGGCCAGCGGGTGGCTACAGGGAATTACGCCCTTGCCCATAAAGGTATTGGCAACGGGGATATTTAATGCCGTTGCCAATTTCGTTAAGGCTTCACTGGCATTCGCCCGAATTACCCCATTACCCGCCAAAATTAAGGGATTCTTCGCCTGGGAAATTGCGGTGGCTGCCTGTTCAATACTACGGAAGGCCGCGAAGGTGTGTTCCACATCACCCTTACTCAGGGGTTCCCCCAAAGCGGGCATTGCGGCAATGTTTTCGGGTAAATCAATGTGCACCGCACCCGGTTTTTCTGCCTGGGCCAGCTTGAAGGCCCGACGAACAATTTCCGGGGTATTGCTGGGCCGCACGATCTGGGTGTTCCATTTGGTCACTGGGGCAAACATCGCCACCAGATCCAAATACTGGTGCGATTCAATATGCATCCGATCCGTGCCTACCTGGCCGGTGATCGCTACCAGGGGAGCCCCATCAAGGTTGGCATCCGCTACTCCAGTCATCAAGTTGGTGGCACCCGGACCAAGGGTAGAAAGACAAACCCCCGCTTGGCCGGTCAGGCGACCATAAACATCCGCCATGAACGCTGCCCCCTGTTCGTGGCGCGTCGTAATAAATTGAATCGAAGAGTGATTTAATGCTTCTAAAACTTGGAGATTTTCTTCCCCTGGCAGTCCAAAAATATAGCGGACGCCCTCGTTTTCTAAGCAACGTACCAGTAGTTCGGCCGTATTCATCTGTTCACCTAGTTGGCCCATTTCACTTCACCCACACCGTTTTAACGTTGACAAATTCATGCATGCCTTGATGGCTTAACTCCCGCCCGTAACCAGAATGTTTGATCCCGCCAAAGGGTAGTCGGGGATCAGATTTGACCATGCCGTTGATAAACACCGCTCCCGCTTCCAACTCCGTAATCAGTCGATCGCGCTCGGTTGGGACGGTTGTCCAGGCACTGGCTCCCAAGCCGAACGGCGTATCGTTAGCCAGGGCGATCGCTGCATCAATATCCTTGACCCGGAACAGCATCGCCACAGGTCCAAACAATTCTTCTCGCGCTGCCGGGCTGCCAGGGGAAATATTCGTCAGAATGGTGGGAGCGTAGAAACTTCCCTGTAGCGGCTGGCCGCCCACCAGTACTCTTGCCCCTTTAGAAACGGAAGTTTGGACCTGATGATCGAGTTCTTCCAGGAGGGCCCGGGTTGCCAGGGGACCAATATCTGTGGATCGATCCAACGGGTCTCCGACTTTCAGAGCTTTAACGTGCTCCACCAGGCGTTGCTCAAATTGGTCGGCGATTGGCTCCGTAACAATAAACCGCTTAGCGGCAATGCAAGACTGGCCGTTGTTGATCATCCGCGCTATGACCGCCGTTGCTGCTGCTGCCTCCAGATCTGCACTTTCTAGAACAATAAAGGGATCGCTACCCCCCAACTCTAAGACAGTTTTTTTAATCTGTTTGCCAGCAGTGGCAGCCAAACTGGCCCCAGCGGCTTCGCTACCGGTTAAGGTCGCGGCTTTCACCCGTTCATCCGCCAGGATTGCTGCAACTTCCTCAGAGCCTACCAGCAAGGTTTGAAATACCCCGGCTGCAAAGCCAGCTTGTTGAAACACCGCTTCAATTGCCAGGGCGCACTGGGGGACATTTGAGGCATGCTTCAGCAAACCGACATTGCCAGACATTAAAGCGGGGGCAGCAAATCGGAACACCTGCCAGAAGGGAAAGTTCCATGGCATGACAGCCAGGATTGCACCCAGGGGCTGGTAACGAACAAAGCTCTGCGTGGCGTCGGTTTGGGCTGGCGCATCTGCTAGAAATTTCGGTGCCTGCTCTGCGTAGTAACGGCAAACCAAAGCGCATTTTTCTATCTCGGCGATCGCAGAAACAATCGTCTTACCCATCTCTAGGGTCATAATTTTGCCAAGGCGCTCGCGATCTTGCTCCAAAATTTCAGCAGCCCGATTCATCCATGCTGCTCTTTGAGCGATCGGCACCTGGCGGTACTGAGTAAAAGCCTGTTGTGCCAGGTCAAGCTTGGCTGCTAGCTCTGCATCACTCAAGGGCACAAACGTTTGCAGTATTTCTCCGGTAAATGGGTTAATGCTCGCGATGCCCATTGTTTTGCCTCCCCATGTTATAAACCCAGAAAATAGCTAATTGATTCAACTTAAGACGGCAGAATCTATCACGAGTTATTGAAATAACTAGTCAAGGTGCAGGTACGAAAGCAAGCTAGGATACACCCTGTAACTTTACAGTATGTGAATATAGTTAGCAGGTGAAGTGGACTAGTTTTGTTAACTCTACCTGATAAAAGCTAGCCTTTTTAGCAATTTAGAATCGGCCTCAACAGCCTTTTGCTCAGTATTCCGACCTTGATTAATGCTCCCTTTAAGCGCGTTTACCGCTGCATAAGCAACCGGTAAAGCCAGGCTGGAGGATGGGAAAGTAAGCTACTAGTACTTGACACAGTGTTATATGCAACATTCCGGCAACAGAAGCCAAGGATCTGCCAGTCAGCATCCCCTGGTTCTAGCAGTCGATGACGATGAAGATAACCTGCTTCTATTGACCTACTCCCTAGCACTATTTGGCTATTCGTCAATTAGTACCGCTGATGGCGAGACGGCCTTGCTACTAGTCCGCAACTACCGGCCTGACTTGATCCTGCTGGATATTGTCCTCCCGGGCTTAAGTGGGGTTGACGTGGTGCAGCGCCTAAAGCAAGATCTTCAAACAACAACGATTCCTGTGATTGCGGTAACGAGCCTGGCAGGAGCTGAAGACCGGGAGAAACTTCTCCAAGCTGGTTGTAGTGATTACATCAGCAAGCCTTATAGCTTGGAAAACCTGGAAGGGATGATTGAGCGTCATCTCATCGCTGCTCCCGTTACAGTTTGACTAATGGCAAGTGCTTTAGGCGACTGCCAATGCCTCCTGCCCCTGTCCTCGCAGCAGATCGATTAATTCATCCCGATAGTCATGAAATTTGGAGTGTCGTTTAATCGTATGGCTGCGTTCCGGCAGGTTGATCGAAACTTCTTTGCTCACGGTGCCAGGGCGGGAACTCAAAGCGTAGATCCGGTTAGAGAGCAGAACAGCTTCCTCCACGTCATGGGTAATCATGAAGATTGTGATGTTGGTACGCTCCCAGAGGTCTAGGATAAAACTGTGCATTGATTCTTTGGTGTGGATATCTAGCGCACCAAAAGGTTCATCCATCAACAGAATCTTCGGTTCCGAAGTCAGGGCGCGGGCGATTGCAACCCGTTGTTTCATCCCCCCTGATAGCTCCTTGGGCAGTGACTGGGCAAACTTTGTTAACCCCACCACGTCCAGATAATAGCTTGCTTTTTGCCGCCGTTCCCGCTTCGGTACACCCTGCAGCTTCAGACCAAATTCAACGTTTCCTTGCACGCTCATCCAGGGGTAAAGTGTGTAGTGCTGAAACACCATCCCTCGGTCTGGGCCGGGTCCGGCGACGCTTACCCCATCAATTTTGACATCCCCAGTGGTGGGGGTGTCCAGCCCGGCAATCTGCCGTAGTAAGGTAGATTTTCCCGATCCAGAGGCACCAACCGTGCAGATAAATTCCCCCTGCTCAATAGACATATTAATGTCCTTAAGGACAACTAACTTTCCCTTCTTCGTACTGAAGTGTTTGTGTAGCTTGGTAATTTGGAGATACATGAGTTAAACCTTCGAATGGAAGAGAAAGTTGGCTGATAGGTTTTAAAAAACCAGTTTATCCAGGGGCGTTGCTGTAAAATGGGCGACATTTTAGAGAACTTGTCGTCAGCATGGTGAATCGGAACTAACGCTTTTGGCTGGCCCAGCGGCAGGACACTCGCAGGAAATACTGAAATAGCAAGTCAAAAGCCAGACCAAAGATTCCAATCACAATTAGACCGACAAATATTTCATCAGTTTTGAGGAAGCGGCCGGCCACACTAATTCGACGGCCCAAGCCTTCAGTGGCGGCAATCAGCTCCGAAACAATTACCAGCTGCCAAGCAGCGGCTAAGTTGATCCGACAAGCATCGATGATGCCGGGTAAGACATGGGGGAAAATTACTTGCAGCAGTGTCTGCAAACGATTGCCTCCCAAGGTATAGGTGGCTTCAATCAGATCCTTAGGGACAAATTTCACTGTATCCATGACCATCAGAGAGTTGAAGAAAAACACCCCAATGAAGATCAGAGTAATCTTCGGTTCTTCCCCAATGCCCAAGTAGAGGATCAGCAAAGGAATAAAAGCAGGGGCTGGCATATAGCGCATTAAGCCAAACAGAGGCTCTAGCAAAGCACGAATACTAGGAAAGCTACCCATCAGTACCCCAACTGGGATAGAAAAGAGAGCTGCCATCAGAAACCCTACGCCAACCCGCCACAAACTAGCGACCGTGTCTTTCTGAATATCTCCCGTGCTCCAAAGCCGCTGGAAAGCTTGCAGAACATCAGCGGGAGAGGGCAGAAATGTCGGATCAACATTACCAAGTGTTGTGACCAGCCACCACAACAGCAGTGGTAAGGCAATGGATGTGATAATTAAACCCGCGTTAAGAGGTTTGGGAATATCTTCGCCAATTCGCCAGAAAACGGTGGAGCGTAAAGTTTTGGAGGTTCTTGCTCCAACTGATCCAGGATTTTGACGCATGACTGGACTCCGGGTAATGAGGTTCAATGGTAAGCGGTTCGACCAGATTGGCTCTAAGTTTCGACCGCCAACCTAACTCTTCTTTGCTTTCTCGGCGTACGCTTTGACAAAGCGATCATCGAATAACTTGCTCAGGTCCGGCTTGTTCTTGGCAAGGCCAACCTTATTCAAAAACTGAGACATTTCATTGGCTGAATAAGTGAGGGAAGACCTGGTGTTACCGGGCTGGAAAGCTTTCAAGTTTTCTTCCACTGTGAAAATCTTGGTCCCTTTCGCGTAGTCCTTGTACTCATCAACGCTAACTCCTGCTCGCTTGGCCATGATTGCCATAGTCTCGTCTGGATTAGCCTTGATGTAGTCTAGGGTGGCAAACCAGGAATCTACCATTGCTTGCACCTGCTCTGGGTGGTCGTTCACAAACTTGCGTGTAAATACTAAGTGGTCGGGAATTGCCCCCGGAAAGTCTTTGGAGCTAAAAAGTTCTTTACTGCCAGGGAGTTTTAGCGCCTGGGTGGTGAAGGGGGCAAACACCCCTACAGCATCAACTTGTCCGCCGACAAACGCTGCTGCTGCTTTGCCAGTTTCTAGCGGCACGAATTCAATATCCTCTGGCTGCATGCCTGCTTTCTCCAATCCCAGTAGTAGCAGGAAGTGATCCACTGTCCCTTCTTCTGCAGCGACTTTTTTGCCTTTTAGGTCCGCGACAGAGTTGATTCCCTGCTTGGCAATAATTTTGTCATTGCCTGTAGAGTTGTCATTCACCAGCACTACCACCTGATCGGCACCGCCTGCGATCGCGCTAACAGTATCGTTCAAGGTTTGGCTGTTGGCATCAATTTTCTCCGTTGTCAAAGTGTTAATCGATTCTAGATAGCCATCGAACCATTGCAGGTTGACGGAAACTTTGTTTTGATCGAAAATTTTCTGCTCTTCGGCAACCTGCCAGGGGAACCAGCCGGGCCAGGCACTAAATCCCAGGCGCAGTCCATTCCCTCCAGAAGAAGTACTAGAAGACATCTGGCTGGCGGGGTTTCCACAGCTGATGATCAAGGTTAAGCTGGACAGGAAAAGTACACTATAGATTAGTAGCGATCGCTGCAGGCGGGTCTTTAACCATCGCTGCCAGACAGTGGGTAAGCTTTGCAGTTTCATTTCAGGTCCTTAGAGAATTCATTCATAAGTTATTGAACGCCAGCAGCTCAATAGAAGGGTAGTTGGTTAGTAGCCGATTAAGGGATGGTCGTTACTTCTGTTAAACCTCTGGTTCCGAGGAATTTATTGTCCAGATAAGGGGATTGTTCTTCAATGTCTGAGAAAATTAGGATAATTGAATCAAAGTTTTGCCGCAATTCATACAAAAAGCCCAAGAGAATACACTTAGCGTGAATCTCCCGGGCTTTTCTCCCGCCGTGCGACTAGCTTAAGCTTCCTTAGTTGGCTTCCCACCAAGAATCCCAATTCTAGCTGCTTCTCTCGGACCAGGCGCTTAGCGTCAATCTGCGTTAAACCGGAACCCTAGAAGCAAATATTTTTTTCGTGAGTTTGGCTTGATTAACTGAGCCCAAGCCCCTAGCTCCAATTCAACAAGTGGCTATTACTTTAACCAAATCACTTGTCTAAGGTGTGTATCAAAGCATACCAAACAAACTATGATTTTTTCCCCGGTAAAATGCTATGTCGTTTATACCTGCGGCAGCGATCGCTACAATAGACGACATCATCCCAAACTCTTTCCCACTTTTTACGCCAGGTAAAAGGGCGACCACAGACAGGGCAGGTTTTTTGGGGCAAGTTCTGCTTTTTCGGTTTCTTGCTTTTTGGCACCTCTAAAACCTACGCGGTTCAACTTTCCAATCTAGTAGCCAAGAGCCGTCAGAACTATCCAGCTAAGTAGTATTTAGCCATCACCCTTCCAGCACGATAAATGGCATTAATCTGCTGTAGCAAAGCCCTCTTCTGGCCAGGATTGACAAGTTTAACTATCCAAATACCTTAGAATCGCCAAAGCACTACGCTCTATTTCCCAAAGCCTTTCCCCCGGTTTCCAGACGGCAGACAGACACATTGCTCTAACTGCGATCGCAATGTCTCGTGGTCTAACCCTTGACCAATTAATACCAGTTGATTTTTGGGCGCACCTTTCCACTGGTCGTCATCTAAAGAAAACCGCTTACCGCTGAGGTGGAAGATATGACGCTTGGGGCTTTCATCAAACCAGAGGATGCCTTTGGCTCGGAACACATTAATGGGTAGTTGATGGTCTAAGAAATCCTGAAACTTTTTGATCGCAAAAGGGCGATCGCTTTGAAAGGAAACAGACGTAAACCCATCATTTTCCAGGTGGTGAGAGTGCTCGTGATCATGATGGTCGTGATGGTGCCCATGATCATGATGGTCATGAGAGTGCTCGTGATGGTCATGGGAAGTAGGACTATCTTCCAACGCTTGTGGCTGGAAGTATTTATCCGACTCGAATAAACCGATACTCAAGATCAGGGATAGCGGAACTTGACCTCGAACGGTCCGGATAATTCGTGCTCCTTCCTTGAGGTCACGCAGTCTCACTTCCAGAGCATCTAGATCAGCTTCATCCACCAAATCTGCCTTATTTAGCAAGATAATGTCGCCATAGGCAATCTGACTTTGGGCCGCTTCGCTGTTGAACAAATCCAAGCTGAAATTCTCGGCATCGACAACGGTGACAATTGAGTCTAAACGAGTCACATCTCGCAGGTCAGTGCCTAGAAAGGTTAGAGCGACAGGTAAAGGATCAGCTAGGCCTGTGGTTTCTACAACCAGGTAGTCGATCTTCTCAGAACGTTCTAGAACCTTGTAGACCGCATTTACCAAATCGTTGTTGATCGTGCAGCAGATACAGCCATTGTTCAGTTCCACCATGTCATCACTGGTGGTAATCAGCAACTCGTTGTCAATACCAATCTCACCAAACTCATTGACCAGAACAGCAGTCTTTAACCCTGCCTGGTTGGTCAAAATGTGATTTAGCAGTGTAGTTTTGCCACTGCCGAGAAAGCCGGTAATGATCGTAACGGGGAGACCGTGCTTGGGGGTCTCCATAGCTGGGGTTTGACCGTGACTGACTGCTGATTGCATAAAACAGCTACTACACCATAATTGATGACTTATGACTTGCGGGGCAGCTAAGCAGGATACCTACCATCGGCCCTAACATCCCCTATTATTGCTCATTCGCCACCATGGAGTGGGTAGTGACAGATTTTGGGAGGCATATTTCTTCCTCTAAGTAGAGTTTCGATTAAGTAGAGTTTCGATCAAACCTTAGGGGCAGAGTTTGCAAATGTCCTAGGCTGATAATAAAGTACGGTAATTTCTATGGCCCTGAAGCTTTACAACACGCTGACTCGTCACAAGGAACCTTTTGAAACCTTGGAAACTGGCCAGGTACGCGTGTATTGCTGCGGCGTCACGGTGTATGACTACTGTCATTTAGGCCATGCTCGCTCATATATTGTGTGGGATACGGTGCGACGCTACTTGCAGTGGTGTGGCTACCAAGTGCGCTATGTGCAAAACTTTACGGATATTGATGACAAAATCCTCAATCGGGCGCGGCAAGAAGGCTCAACGATGCAGGCGGTGGCGGAGCGGTTTACACAGGCTTACTTTGAGGATATGGAGCGGTTAAATATCCAGCAAGCCGATGCCTATCCCCTGGCTACGCACACGATAGATGGGATTAAACGCCTGATCCATGAGCTAGAAAATAAGGGCTATGCCTATCCAGCGGAGGGGGATGTATACTACGCAGTGCGCCGTTTTCCCCAGTATGGTAAGCTCTCAGGCCGTAAGCTAGAGGAAATGCAAGCCGGGGCAAGTGGTAGGGTGGCGATTGAGGAACCTGGAGTTTCAGATCGTATGTCGCCGAAGAAAGACCCCTTTGACTTTGCGCTGTGGAAGGCGGCGAAGCCAGGTGAACCTGCCTGGGAATCGCCTTGGGGAATGGGGCGGCCGGGTTGGCATATTGAGTGTTCAGCCATGGTCCGCCAGTGCCTAGGGGAGACGATTGACATTCACGTTGGGGGGAGTGATTTAGTTTTCCCGCACCACGAAAATGAAATTGCTCAGTCGGAAGTTGTGACCGGAAAATCCTTGGCCCGCTACTGGTTGCACAATGGCATGGTGAATGTGGGTGGCGAGAAAATGTCTAAGTCCTTAGGCAACTTCACGACAATTCGGGATCTGTTAAATGCTCCCAATCTTTTGGAGCCAATGGTTCTGCGTTTGTTTGTGCTGCAAGCTCAATACCGCAAGCCGATTGATTTTACTGATCCCGCGATCGCTTCGGCTCAAAATAGCTGGCTTACCCTAAAAGAAGGCTTGTTGTTTGGCTACCAATATGGTGAACAACTCGGTTGGAGCGATAGGCATGATGTATCTTTTGGTGACCCTGCTTGCATGCGTATCTCTACCAGTGAGCTAGTGAAGCGGTTCCAGATCGCAATGGATGATGACTTCAATACGCCAGGAGCGCTAGCGGTCTTGTTTGAACTGGCTAAAGACTTACGCCGGGAAGGAAATCTGTTGATCCATGCAGGTACATCAGAAACAGATTCTCAAGCTCTCAGGCAACAATGGCAAACTTTGGTCTGCTTAGCCCAGGTCTTAGGTCTAGAATCGCGGCCTCCGATGATAACGGAAACTAGTCATGCAGTAGCTAGCCCTGCAACGGTCAGTGGAACTGGCATAGGTAGTCTCAGTGATGCGCAAATTGAGTCCTTAGTCCAACAACGACAGTCAGCTCGACAGGCCAAGAACTTTGCGGAGGGAGATCGTATTCGCAACGAACTACAAGCGCAAGGCATCATCCTGATTGATCAGCCTGGTGGTGTCACCCGCTGGCATCGTAGTTAGCTAAAGTTTAGCCCTGCTTTAATCGTGGATTGTTCCGTCCGGCATAGTTGCCCCCTTCAGGTCAGCGCCTCTGAGGTCTGCATTCTTCAGATTAGCCTCAACTAAATTGGCACCTCTGAGGTCTGCACCGGGTAAGCTGGTCCCGCTGAGGTTGGCGTAGCTGAGGTTAGCACTTCTCAAGTCTGCACCGCTGAGATTAGCCCGAAATAAGTTGACATTGAGCATGTTGGTACCCTTAAGGTTGGCACCCACCAAGTCGGCATTGATTAAAAAAGCGCGACTGAGCTCTGCACCATCAAGGCTGGCACCATTTAGATCGGCACTGATCAGGCTAGCATCGCTTAAATCAGCATTTCTTAAGTCGGCCTCAACCAGATTGGCGCTATTCAAGTCAATTCTTCTCAAGTTGGCATTGCTCAAGTTTGTATTGACTAGAACAGCATCACTCAGCTCGGCATCAACCAGATTACTACCTGCCAAGCTGGCACTAATCAAATTGGCACCTTTAAGGTTGACACCACTCATGTCGGTATCCCTTAGTTCTGCATGGCTCAACCTTACCCCTCTGAGGTCAGTTCCCCTGAGAATTGCTCCTCTAAGGTCAGCACCACTGAGGTCAGCATCACGCATTTCAGCATGGCTGAGATCGACGTCACACAGATTAGCACCGACGAGATTAACATCATTTAAGTTGGCAGCACTGAGATTAGCTCCCCTCAGGTTAGCCTCTACTAAATTGGCTCCAGACAGTTTGGTTAGTCTTAAACCCTGAAGAACTGCTCCTTTGAGGTTGGCGTCACTCAGGTCTGCATCACCAAGATTGGCACTACTCAAGTCAGTTCTACTCAAGCGGGCACCAGTCAGATCAGTGTTGCTGAGATTGGCATTGAGCATGCCGGCATTAAGCAGATTAGCACCACGCAGTTTGGCCCCACTCAAGTCAGCATTCCCTAGATTGGTATCAGCTAGCTTCGCTTTGCTAAAGTCGACATCTTTTAAGTTAGCCCCACCCAAGTTGGCATTAGCTAGCTGGCCCTCGTGAAAGTTAGCGCCACTCAAATTGGCACCACTGAGATCGACGCCATTCAGGTTAGCGCGATTAAAATTTCTTTCACCAGCGGCATATCGCTGCAGAAGTTCATCAGCATCCATATCAACTGTGTCTAAAGTCTTATCCATCGGACCTATCTCTCAATACCTTGATGCAAAAGTTGACTCAACCGGATCGCCAATCAAGGAAAACCAGCATGGCCGTCAGCATAGCCTATTCAGAGCAAGTGTAAAAACTGTTGATGGGTAATGAGTAAACCAGTGGCTGCCTACCGAGGACACATATAGTAAGGGTCAGGATGGCTGGTCGGTTTCAAATCGTCCCAAGCTAATCACTGCTGCTGATTATTGATCCGCAAGAGGTGGTTTTCAATGTGGATAATTGTACGTATCAAAACTTCTGCACTTGCTGCCCATCCAATAGACTAAATCCACCTCAAAGAGATTTTTTAGGCAGTGAGGTAAGGAAAGCCCATAAACTCACCAGTTTCAAATTCAAATTGTGCTTCCTTCATTTCGGCAGTCGCTTTTCCAGAGATGTAGTAGATAAATTCTTGATAGTGTAAGTGAAACTGAGCCGTCTCTTCTGGTTCTACCCGAACTAAATAAATACCCAAATGGGTCATACCTGGGGCATATTACTCAAAAAGGGTATGCCCCACGGTAAGTGGGTTGAGGCTAGGCACCTTACTAATTTCAGCCATGACTTCAATGTCGCTAGGTTTCAGTAAGGCTTCGGATTTTGACTCTGTTGCATCAGAATATAGGTGGATGAATCAGCTCAGAATCAAAGTAGGGCAAATTATAACCAACTTATGGGTGCGTAGGCGGCACCGATGTCCTGCTGGTGCGATCGCGGTTGTGTTATTGATGTTCCTGCTTGGGTATAGCTGGCTAGACCTGCAATCGCCCGCGCAATGTGGCAGGGAAGAGGGCATTCACCTCCAACCGCTAGATAGTCTAGCAGTCACGCAAGTTAATGTTCAATCCACTCAGGAGAAGCGCGAGGTGGAACTAAAGGAGCAGTTGCGAACTCATTTAGGCGAAATAGTGCGAGAGCGCGATCCTTACCTGAACACAGGCGGCCATTTTTATGTCCAGCAGTATATCCGCCAACAGTTAGGGCAATGGGGAAACGTCGACACCCACGAGTTCACTGTCCGTGGTAAAGTTCACCAAAATCTGGTGCTCAACCTACCGGCAGCTAGAAGTAATAAGCGACCCCTACTTTTGATTGGAGCGCATTACGACGCGGTGCCAGGCTCCCCTGGGGCAGATGATAACGCCACAGGGGTAGCAGTGCTGCTGGAATTAGCGAGATCGCTGTTTCAGGAGCCAGCAAACTACCCTGTCCGCTTGGTTGCCTTTGATATGGAAGAGTACGGCTTGCTGGGTAGCACTGAGTATGCTGCTGCTCTGCGGCAACAACAGCAGCCTTTACGCTTGATGATCTCCTTAGAGATGCTGGGCTACCGGGACCAGCGCGTCGGTTCCCAACGCTATCCCGCAGGTTTAAAGCGCTTCTACCCCAACTGCGGCAATTTCATGGCGCTGATTGGTAATTGGCAGACCCTGCCGGATCTATTTCGTCTTAGTGATCGGCTGCGTAAAGTCGGGGTACCCAGTGAATGGTTACCCGCAGGCCAACGGGGAACATTGATACCGGCAACCCGATTAAGTGACCATGCTCCCTTCTGGGATCAAGGTTACCGGGCGATGATGGTGACGGATACCGCTTTTTTACGCAATCCCCACTATCACCAGCAGAGCGATCGTATTGACACCCTCGACTTAGATTTTCTCACGGCTGTCTGTCGTGGCTTAGCCGTTGGCATTCGTCACTTAGCTTGAACAATATTTACCAATGCCTCAGTTGTTGGAGAAGATGTGGCTATAGTATTGCTACGCCCCATCAAGACATTGTGGATGAGAGAGCCACCGTTGGGTAGAGGTGGATGACCAAGCATTTACTGTGTACTACCAAAATTGTAGAGAGCCGTGATGGCCGCTGTTGAGAATTAACCCCCACGACTTCTGAAGATTACTAGAGCGCCGCTAGGAAGAATGCTCTACCTTGGTTAAAAGATAAGGTAGAGAGATTTGCGATCAAAAGCCTCTAGAACCCGATTAATTTAGCGATGGTATCAAAATTAGGCTTTATGCCCTGTCGGAACTGCTGGCCGGGTTGTTGAATCGCTATCTCTGGGTCCTTGAGGCCGTTCCCTGTTAGCACACAAACAACAGTTGCCCCTGTTGGTACTTGATCCTTCAACTTGAGCAGGCCAGCAACCGAGGCAGCGCTGGCGGGCTCACAAAAAATACCTTCCTGAGAAGCAAGCATCCGGTAGGCAGCGAGAATTTCATCATCTGTTACCGCGTTAAATTCCCCTTGACTGGCATTTTGGACGGCGATCGCCCGTTGCCAGTTAGCTGGCTTGCCAATCCGAATTGCCGTCGCTACCGTTTCGGGTTGCGGGAAAATCTGACCCGTGATCAGCGGAGATGCACCTGTGGCCTGGAAACCCATCATCCGGGGCAGGCGATCGCACTTGCCCTGCTGGTGATACTGGCAGAACCCCATCCAGTAGGCAGTAATATTACCAGCATTACCTACAGGAATGCAGAGCCAGTCTGGGGCTTCTCCTAAGGCATCAACGACTTCAAAGGCGGCAGTTTTCTGGCCTTCTATCCGAAATGGGTTCAACGAGTTCACCAAAGTCACAGGATAGTTGTCAGCCATCTGTTGGACAACTTCAAGGGCTTGATCAAAGTTGCCCTGGATTGCCAGCACCTCTGCCCCATATAGTAATGCCTGAGCCAACTTCCCCAAGGCAACATAGCCATCAGGAATTAGGACGAAGACACGCATCCCCCCTCGTCGCCCGTAAGCGGCGGCTGAGGCGGAAGTATTGCCAGTACTGGCGCAAATAACCGCTTTCGCTCCTGCTTGCTTGGCCTTAGAAATGGCGAGCGTCATGCCCCGGTCTTTAAAGCTACCCGTAGGGTTAAGGCCATCGTACTTGACGAAAACTTGGACCTGCCTGCCAATTTGGGCCGCGATAGAGGGCACAGCAATCAGCGGTGTATTACCTTCGTGTAAGGTGACAACCGTTGTCTGTTCTGTCACAGGTAAGTAGGGCCTGTAGGCTTCAATGACTCCAGGCCAGGCATGTTGCCCAAGTTTAGGCGGGAAACTCACAGTCACAGTAGTTTAGTTCTATTTAGCAAGAATAACCTTTAGTTTAACCTGAGCAGTTTACTCAAGTTATACCAAGTAGTTAAAGCAGAAGGGATTTGCAGGAAGTCCCGCAGAGTAGACTGTTACGTTAGCATATGACGGTAGTCCACCAGCACAGTAGACAAGTCTTGTGGTAGAGCAAATGCCACCTTTAAGTAGCCAGCAGCCAGTAGGTTCAGGCATCACGCTGAGCTATGAGGGAACCTACATTTGCCCAGCCTGTCGCCACGGCCAAATTACAGCATTAACGTTGATGGATGCCTTTGCCTGTAATTTTTGCCAACATATTTTTACTACTAATCTTCAAGAACAATCCATCCGCGTAGAAGACAGTTCCCAGCCCTTTGCCTGGCGTTGGACAGGACGAGCTTGGCGCCCTGTTCAACAAGATGACTTTGACCTTACCCTAGTGATTTGGTTGGTTGGGGTAGCTCTGGCTATCTTACCACCCGCTTTCATTTGGTTGTCGTACCACACCTTTCCACCCCTACCAGATAGTCGTTTGTCTTGGTTCCCCACCTTTTGGACGGCTCTCACTTTTTTAGTTCACTTCACTTTGGTGTTGTGGCTGTTCGTAGAGCATTACCAGCTGCCTACTTATATAGCTCTAAAAGTTAAACTCAAAAGGTGGTTAGAGGGACGTTAGAGTTGCTTTAACCTGCACAATCTTCCTCCAGTACTTGCTGGGGTAGTTGAATAGTGAAGATGGTTTTTCCCCTACCACTGGTAACTTGAATCGATCCCTGCAGTTGCTCAACCAACTTTTTAACCAGCGTTAGACCTAATCCAGTCCCTCCCTGTTTCCAGGGGTCGGCAGTCGGCACCCGGTAAAACTTTTCAAAAATTCGCGGTAATTCGGCTGGCGGTATTTCAGTTTCGTTACTCAGGATAAACGTCGTCACAGCTCTCGGAGAGCCAGGCCCGTGGGTCACCCTTAAGGCAATTTTGCCGCCGGCAGGGGTGTATTTGCAAGCATTATTCATCAGTTCTGCTAAAATTCGCCCTAAGTTTTCGGGGCCTGAGATGATTGAGGTGGTGGGAGACTCGACTTCTAAAACCTGTTGACGCTCGGAGATCCGCAACTGAAATGGTTCTAGGGTGGCAACTAACCAATCATCAAGGTGAATCAGCGCCAGCGAAATTGGATAGGCAGCAGCTTCCAGCCGTTGCAAATCCAGCAGATTATTAATTAATTCTGTCTCACGGGCGCACTCCGCTTGTAAAATATTTAGATAATGCTGCCGTCGTGCGACATGGGTAGGCTGTCTTGAGTTTCTCTCCTGCTTAGAACCTGGTGAACCCAACATATCCAGTTTCAACATGTGAATGGCTAGCTTAATATTGGACATGGGTGTCCGCAACTCATGAGAAACCGTACTTAAGAAATCATCTTTGAGGCGGTTGAGCTTTTCTAATTCCTCGACTTGAGCTTGAGACGCTTGGTATAGCCGGGCTTGGCGAATCGCGATCGCACACTGGTTCGCCACTTGCTGTACCAAACGGATCTCTAAGGGCTTGAAGACATAATCCTGATGGTTAATTAACCATAGGTCTCCCAAAACTCCTTGATCATCTAAAATGGGGCAGGCTAGCGATGCTGTTTGCCCCCGTGCAGAGCTGGGGAGAATAGAACAAAATTGAAAGTACTGGCCTTGAAGTAGTTGGCGGTAAATTTCAGGGGAATCCGCCATCTGAGCGACTCGGCCCTGGGAAACTGATAGGGCAGTTGTGTATTCGTAACAAATAGTAGAGGTTCCCTGCTTCAGTTCATACAGAGCAGCATTACAACTATTCATACCCAGTACTAAGGCAAGTTCCTCGATCGCCGTTTGTAAAATTTGATTTTTATCCAGGCTGTCGCGCACCTTATCAGTGATCCGTTTCAGCATCGCCTCAAAGTCAAGCGCTTGTTGCAGTTGTATGGCCTGCTGGCGATAGCGGTCTTCACTTTCTCGTAGGGCCTGCTCTACTTGATGACGCTGCTCTAGAGCTCGCTTGAAATCTGTTAAATTCCGGCGTAGCTCAAGTTGAGTCACTACTTGCCGAGCCAAAGCCTGTATTGCTTCAACTTGTGCTGGTTGCAGTTGCCGGGGCACTTGGTCGAGCACACATAATGTCCCGATCGCGTAGCCTTCAACTGTTACTAAGGGGGCCCCAGCATAAAACTGGATATTAGGAGCTGACGTGACAGAGGGATTATCAAAAAAACGATGGTCTTGCTGGATGTCCTCTACCACCAATACATCGGCCTGGAGGATGGCGTGAGCACAGATTGAGAGATCGCGGGGAGTTTCGCTAACGTCTAAACCAATTTTTGACTTGAACCATTGGCGGGTACTATCAACCAAGCTGATCATGGCAATGGGAGCGCCACAAATCTGCGCCGCTAAATGACTAAGATCATCGAACGCTGCTTCGGATGGAGTATCAAGAATATCGTACTGGTGGAGGTTATCCAACCTGGCTACTTCATTGGGAGGGAGTGGTGGTTTCATCATTGCCGCTACTGAGGGGCATTACCTGAGTGATAGTGCCGGAAGCTGGGTAGCAGCAGTTAGCTAACTGAGTTCCAAGCTTGACCTGACTACTGGTTACGAGTATGCCCAAGATCTACTGAACCCCTACTTGAGCTGGTAAACCAACTTGGAGTATCCAGCCCGCTAGCTCTCCAGCTTTTCTAGCACTTGAGGAATTAAAGTTTTTAAGCGCCAGCGTCAGGAGGCTGCAATCGCTATCACTATGGAGATTCCTCATCGTAGCTCCGGTTAGGCAGCTAAAAATTTCGTTTATAATTAAGTTACAAAATGTAAACTTTTGTTAAAAATGACTAATTTTCAGGTAAAAGAAATTGCGGCCCAGCTAGAGAGTGAAAACTCTCGCGATCGCATGTTGGCTTTGGCCGCCTTGCGAGAGGTGCCGGCAATCGAGGCAGTGCCTTTAATCAAAAAAGTTTTAGATGACGATAACCTGCAAGTTCGTTCCATGGCAGTGTTTGCTCTCGGTGTGAAACCAACGGAAGAGTGTTACCCCATCTTGGTACAACTGCTGGAAACTGAGCCAGATTACGGGATCCGAGCCGATGCCGCCGGCGCTTTAGGCTATCTGGAAGATGCCCGTGCCTTTGAAGCGTTGGTACGAGCGTTTTATGAGGACATAAACTGGTTAGTGCGCTTTAGTGCTGCTGTTGCTCTAGGCAATCTCAAGGACCAACGTGCTCATGAAGTGTTAATTAGCGCTTTAGAGAGTGAGGAAGTGGTTGTGCAACAGGCGGCAATCGCGGCCTTGGGTGAGATCAAAGACTTGGAAGCGGTTGATGCGATTCTCCGGTTTGCTCAGTCTGAAGATTGGCTGGTGCGGCAACGCTTGGCGGAAGCATTAGGTCATCTCCCTAGTCAAAAAAGTTTCTCAGCTCTCAAATACTTGCAAAAAGATAGCCACTCCCAGGTTGCAGCTGCCGCTACCATCTCTGTGCAACGCCTGAATGGAAGTTTTGAGCAGGAATAAAAATACTTAGTTTTATACCTGAGACATTTGTATAAATCTTAATCTTTAGTACTATTACCAGCCTTCTATTGGCTAGGAAGATTTTATGTCCTCAAATTGGGGGTTGTAGCTCTGGTTTGCTCTCAAGCTGGGCTATTGGAAAAAGTTGATTCAGCGAAATGTAATGCCTGATACAGAATCACGCTACCTGCAATTGCTGCAATCAGACTTAACATTAAACCTCTGCTGAAGGACGTTAACGAATGTTGAAGATGGTCTTGACGACCGGAGCAATTGCACTCTGGCTACTCAGCGGCCCCTTGATGGGCAATGCACTGGCCCAAGATGCACCCACCCCGGCGGAGGCGGCTGAGGCCGCCCAAGTGTCTGCGGACACAGGTTTTATGCTGATTTCTTCAGCCCTGGTGTTATTGATGACGCCGGGGCTTGCTTTCTTTTATGGCGGATTTGTGCGCTCACGCAATGTGCTCAACACAATGATGATGAGCTTTTTTGGAATGGCATTAGTTGGTGTGATCTGGATTCTTTGGGGCTATAGCCTTGCTTTCGCCCCTGGATTACCGTTTATCGGTGGGTTGCAGTGGCTATTCCTCAACAGCGTTGGATTAGAAACAACAGATTATCTGACAGGCTCAGAACCGGCTGAGGTTGTTTCCTACGCAGCGACGATCCCCCACCAGGCGTACATGATCTACCAGGCGATGTTTGCGATTATCACCCCGGCCTTAATTTCGGGGGCGGTCGCAGAACGGATGAGCTTTCGCGCCTATGCTTTATTTATGCTGCTGTGGTCAACCTTCATCTACTGCCCGCTAGCCCATATGGTTTGGGCCAAAGGTGGGTTGATGGGACTGTACGGTGGCTTTGGTGCTCTCGATTTTGCTGGTGGCACCGTTGTTCATATCAGCTCTGGGGTTGCTGCTCTTGTGGCAGCGATTGTCTTGGGCCCCCGGCGTACTTATCCTAACCAGACAGCTCCGCCACACAACGTCCCCTATATTTTGCTTGGCGCTGGCTTGCTGTGGTTTGGCTGGTTTGGCTTCAACGCTGGGAGCGCCTTAGCCGCTGGTTCCCTAGCTACTGTTGCCTTTGTTGCCACCAATACAGCGGCGGCTGGAGCAGCCTTAACCTGGATGATCTTAGAAACAGTACTGCGGGGTAAACCAACTGCTGTTGGAGCTGCTACGGGAGCAGTGGCTGGTCTGGTCGGAGTTACCCCAGCCGCAGGGTTTGTAACACCAATCGGTGCTTTATTAATTGGTAGTATTGTTGCCGTTTTTTGCTTTTTCGCAATTAGCTTAAAAGTTAAACTGGGAGTTGACGATGCTCTGGATACCTTTCCAGTGCACGGCGTCGGGGGAACGATAGGAGCGATCCTGACCGGCATTTTTGCGACAAAGGCAGTGAATGCAGCGGGTGGAGATGGCTTGTTATATGGCAACCCAGGCCAGCTCTTCCAACAGCTAGCAGCAATTGGCATTGCCTTTATCCTGTCTGGAATTGGTACCTTTATTATCCTCAAAATCCTAGATGCTACAGTGGGCCTGCGGGTTAAGCCAGAGATGGAGTTGGATGGCATGGATGTCAACGAACATGGGGAAGATGGCTACGGAGAAGAGTTTGGTTCTGTACGAGACCTTGCGGGTCCGACTGCCGAACTGAGATAGACATCATCAATTACATCTTTAGGGGAGGGCCCACATTTCGCACTTAGATCTGAGTTAAAAAGTGCGAAACGTGGGCTAAACTCTTTGGTCCCTTAGGTACAACTATTCACGTATTCTATTTCGGATAAGTTACTTCAATGGATTTTTCAATTAGCTAGTGGAGGGTGACATGTTTTTTCAGGAAATCACGGGCTGTCGAGGTATCTAGCCGCAGGGTAACATTCATCGCCCGGCACACCGCGTCTCCTGTCACTGTGATAGAGGCTATAGTGTTGGTCCTACCGAGGAAGTTCGGCCCACCCGAATCACCGTAGCAGGTGCCAGCGTCCCCAGTTGCAGGATTTTGTGAAAGACGGAGCCAAGCGCTATTAAGTGCATCGAAAGTCGATACGGCGACCCTTCGAAAGTTATCGGCCCCGAATGTTGGCTGTCCACCACCAGTCTGTCGCTCTAGTGCACCATAACCAACGGCAATAAATTCCTGTCCCTTCAGCCCGTTTTTGTCAGCTAGTTTGTCAAACTGGCCAGCTTTGGGTAGTTTAGCAGGGGTAATCCCGTCAACTGGCTCAGTAAACGTAATCACCGCAATATCACCAGGGTCAGATTGGCTACGATTAAAGCCTGGATTGGTGTGCATCCTCCCCACAATACGCTTAGAGTCTCCTCTGAGTTCGGAGTCGAAGGACACAAATACTTCGGAAATACCCCGCGACTC
Organism: uncultured Synechococcales cyanobacterium; assembly: GCA_902806435.1. Taxonomy (GTDB): domain Bacteria; phylum Cyanobacteriota; class Cyanobacteriia; order Thermosynechococcales; family Thermosynechococcaceae; genus CADCWO01. The sequence continues at coordinate 54,613 of CADCWO010000121.1, forward strand.
AACAGAGGCAGTACAGTGGGCTGCCGTCAAAAAGACAGTAGGAGAAATTAACGTTCCGGAACAGTATTGGCGTTCTTTTCCCTCAATATTTACAAGCATTGCGCCGACGTTAGGATAGCCGGTACCATCTTTATCACCATAGGTAATTGCCTGGGTGGGTGCCGCCATGATCAAGGTAGCCACCAGTGCTGGTAGAAAAGGCAAGTTTTTAACTGGCAACATATTTTTCCTGAACTGATTGGTGAAATTCTCTAAGCCAGAATCTAGGTACAGACAAAAAAGCTACAGAAGCAGGTGATGATCACCTGCTTCTGTAGCTAGAGTATTAAAGCTTAAATACGTTGATCGGTACTTTCGCCATCTTTTGCTGTTGTGGCTGTGAGGTCGTTGTAGCTGTACCTTGATTAAAAATTTTTTATAGGGCTTCTCTAAACTGACTTACTGGCTAGCAAAGAGTTTTTGGTTCGTGCAGGGGTTGCAAATATGGAAAGCGCAACGCTGGCCAACAAAAACGCTAGTGTGGCACCGCCCAGGTAAGGAACCCAAGGGGCAGGGGATACAACAATGACTTTAGCTGCACCAGGAGCACCTACTGTGTTTGTATAGGTACTCTGAACAGCTAGCTGGCCTGTGATGGCAGTAGGTGTGGTTAGCTGAGATGAGATGGCGGAGGTAAGCAGTGCATCATAGGATTCCATAGTTATTTATCTCTTTAGGTGGATAAGTTTTTCTGCCTTGAGGCGGATGTCTTTAATAAAAACACTAAAACTCTTGGCTGAAAAGCGTAAAAAAGTCATCCTTTTGGTAAGAAAAAATCAGGTTAAGTTTAAGTGTGGGTTAAAGGCTACCCCATGATGGAATTGGCACTAGCTGTCGGGTTAGCAATACAGCCATAACTTGTATAAAGTCTTCACATTCGTCTTACCGCAAAGCCTGCCCCTACCCTGCTTCTGCAAAGTGAGGGTTGTGGAAATTCCCAGCTACTGCATAGAACGCTTAAAAGATAGAGGATGACCACAGCTAGAGGATGGTTACAGGTAGAGCAGCCCGAGTCTTTCTAAAGCACGCACTACAGCAGAAGCACGGGTCTGGACTCCAAGCTTCTGATAAATATTTTCCACGTACTTTTTCACTGTTTTGGAACCAATACTGAGAAGTTGAGCCGTCTCCGTGTTGTTTTTACCTTGGGCAATCCAAAACAAAACCTCCGCTTCACGTCGGGTCAGGCTCAGTATAGCCCTACATAAACAGGTAAGGACGTTATTGTAGAGGAAGAAGCGAGTTCAGGAATGACCATGCCCGCCCCCTACAGTTACGACCTTCGCACCAAAGCCATCAAGTCAGTCAAACGGGGTGAGC